>DATCRE010000186.1:0-9826 GCA_036569145.1 Cyclobacteriaceae bacterium | reverse complement strand
CTGGTGTATTGGCCGGCTTAAAAGAAGTTTCAAAAATCGTAATCGATCCTAACTATGCAACAGAACTAAAAAGTGAAGATGCAAGTGGGAGTGGCTGGACAGGCTTTTTAATTCTCCTGGGAATTTTTGTAGCTCCTGTTTTACTCATCATCTATTTTATTAAAGCCAGCAGCGGAAGTTTTGCTGATTCGAAAAAACCTAAACACACACTATATCCAGAGATGCGTTTGAGCCGCTTGACATGGCTCCTGGAATTCATTGGTATACCCGTTATTATTTTATGCCTCTTTGGGTTTAGCAACGCTGATAATCCGGAAGGGTTCAGCATCATCGTGCTCTACCTGTATTTTATGGGAACATTGTTTCATCGGTTGATCCGAATGAAACAGGTTATTAATCGCATGCTTAAAACAGAATCATACTACGAGATTGTAGAGTTTATTCGCAAGAGTCAGTGGTATTGGTTCTTCATGGGGCTTTTATTTCCTTTTCCATTTTTCATTTATTTCTTCTACCATCTTGCACGAAAGAAAATTTATCGTAACCATTCAAGATCATGCAAGGCATGTGGTGGACAGATGCAAAAGCTAAGTGAAAAACTTGAAGACGAGTTCTTAAATGAAGCGCAACAACTGGAAGAGAAACTTAAATCCATTGATTATGATGTGTGGAAATGTGAAGCATGCGCTAAAACAGAACAATGGATTTACGCTAATCGTTTTTCAAAATATAAAGAATGTCCGTATTGCAAAACGTATGCGTTCTATTCATCAGGTCATCGCACAATTGAAAGTGCAACGTATCATTCCAGTGGTGTAGGCGAAGAGACGCATACCTGCAAGTATTGCGCCCGCACCAAAACATCTACCTATACCATTGCGCAGTTAGTAGCAAGCACCAGCAGCAGTAGTTCTGGGAGTGATAGCAGTTCATCGGGTGGTGGTAGCTGGGGTGGCGGAGATTCTGGTGGCGGTGGTGCCAGCAGCAGTTGGTAATAAATGAAATTAGTACTCTGAAAATTGCTGTTTTAGCGTTATATTCAACTTGCACTTTTTATAAACCTGACATCCAATCTGAATATGTACAAGTCTTTAATACTCGTTCTGGTCTGTATACTATCGGTTTCTTCCTGCAAGATCGTTGATGCATACAAGCAATCACCTGAGCTGACACCGCTTGAACAAGGTTTTAAAACATGCGCTACCATTGGCTACTGCGCATCGATTGCCAGCAGCGCTTTCAACAATCAACCGCTGCCAAGTAATGTTGAGGTTACATTCGACTCAAGTCCAAAAACTGGTTATACTTCATCCGGCGTAGTGCATATAACAGTAAACTCAACAACACCACTCCCATTCAACAGCAACATCGGTGACATATACATTGCAGGCTTGTGGGATGGTACAAATGGCGGCGTGATTACCATCGTCTTTGCTAACATTGATATTTTTACATCGACCTATAAATTCTACGGCTTATATACTGTACCGATCGTTCAGGATCCTGACACAAAAAAACTGACAACAATTTTTGCTCAACAGGATATTCTCATCGGCCAGGGATCAGATACCCTGCTTAACTTAAGTCTTTCGAAACCAAAATTTGATTCTGAACTGGCGAGAGCAAACAGTGCAGTTCCCATCGATCCGTTTGTTGCTGTTAAACAAAATGTATGGTTCGTTAAAGTAGATCAGAACAACACCCTCTCAAATGTATATGATGATCGCTATGAAATTAATGGCGGCGGACAAATTCTTGAAGCAAGCAGTAATTCTGGTGGCATACTTTATCATGCCATGATTGAAACAAAATTCTCATCGGACTGTGCCTTAAATCCCACCAGTGGTTTAGCCTTTATTCAGAATGTAAAAGCTGCAACTTCTTCTATCGACCTGGGAAACATCACACTTAATTTTCATAGCGCATGCGATGGCAAGGCGAACGTTACCATAGCAACGGGAAAGTATGTAGCATCCAACGGAAAGGACGTTACGTTAAACTGGAAATAAAATTATCATGGTCCAAAAATTTAATTTTGAAAAGCGCACTGTTCTTCATGTGCAAAATCTCCTTTTAAAGTAACACAAGTAACAATTCCTTCATCCTGGCATTTGCTTTTGACAATTCTCACTATCAAAAGAAGATTGCCGTAACAGCTAGTTTATTCTTTTAATCTTGTTTTCAGTGAAAGAACATTCTCATTGATGGTGATGAAACTATTCATTCATTGAATATTTTTTCGGAGAAAATATTTTTTATCTACATCTGTTCCCTGACAAGCTTGTTCAACAACAATTACAACATAATATTTTCTTAACAACAATTACATCACCAAAATCCAATCACCATGTTAAAACTGAAAAAGATTGCAATTTTTGCTGCAACAGTAGTGCTTACAGCATGTCAACAGGATTATCGCGAAGAGACACCTGTAAGTGAAACAAATTCATCAGTCACAAGCACTAATTACGCCACACGTCTCGCAACGGGTGGCGTGCTGAAAGCATTAACCTATAATGTTGCTGGTTTACCTGAAGGACTTTCAAGTTCTCATCCGGCTACCAACACTCCTTACATCAGCACTAAAATTGCTCCGTACGATATTATTCATGTGCAGGAAGATTTTAACTATCATGCTGCACTTTATGCCAATGATAATCATCCATACCGCACACCAACAAGCGGTGGTGCCGGAGTAGGAAGTGGCTTAAACACATTATCGAATTATCCTTACACCGATTTCCAGCGCATTAAATGGAACAGTTGCAATGGAACGGATTGTCTTACTCCGAAAGGATTTACATTTATGCGCATTCGCATTGATGAAGGTGTGTATGTTGATTTCTACAATGCACATCCTAATGCTGGTACTGAAAATGCAGATCTTTCTGCGAGACGATCTAATATCTCTCAGATCTCCCAGTTTATCACAGAAAATTCATCGGGCAATGCTGTTGTATTAATGGGCGATTGGAATTGTCGTTATACACGTGCTGAAGATAATATTCGTCTGTTTTCAGATGCCAACGGACTTACTGATGCATGGATTAAACTTGTACGAAACAATAATGTGCCTGTAGCAGGAAGTGATGCTTTGTTATGTGATTCTCCTCCAACATCGAATAGCTGCGAAGTTGTTGATAAAGTTTTTTATCGCAGCAACAACCTGGTAACAATAACAGCTTCAGGTTATAAGCTCAACGATCCGACGTTTGTAAATTCAAGTGGCGAACCCTTATCAGACCATTGGCCTTTGTTTGTAAACATTAACTGGGCAATCAACAGTACATTACAAGCGAGCGATTTGTTTGGTGGTCCGCATGGAACGCCTTTCAACGATGCAAATTCATTATCATCAAGCAGTGCGCCAGCCAGCATATCCATACGTGCGGGCTCACGGATTGACCAGGTATCTGTTAAGCTTACAAACGGAACTACATTCACGCATGGAGGAACAGGCGGAACATTGAAGACACTAACATTATCTGCCGGGGAATATGTAGATAAGGTAACGCTGCATGAAGGACAATATAACGGACACACCAGGATCTTTTATATAGAATTCCATACCAACTTAAATCATACACTCAGTGGCGGAACACAAACCGGAGATGCCGTGACATACACTACCCCAACAGGATGGAAGCTAACAGGCTACTATGGTAACTCGGGTGATGCCGTTGATAAGCTGGGATTAATTTATAATCCGCTATAGTTAACAGTTATTGTCAATAGTCGATGGTCAATAGACTATGGACTATTGACCGATAACTATTCAAATCTTAACGACTCAATAGGATCAAGCTTCGATGCTTTATAGGCCGGATAGTAACCAGAGATAAGACCAACAACGATACACACAATAAGACCTACGGTCATCCACATCCATGGAATTATAAAAGTTTCAATTCCCATGAGACTCGAAATTCCATTGCCAACAAGTATCCCTAGGATAACACCTGTCATGCCGCCTAACAAACAAACAACAATAGCCTCGATAACAAATTGCTGACGGATGCGCAATGGTGTGGCGCCTAATGCTTTTCTCACACCTACTTCACGGGTTCTTTCTGTTACTGAAACCAGCATGATATTCATTAAGGCAATAGAAGCGCCGAGAAGCGTTATAAACCCTACACCAAATCCACCGAGTCGTAAGGCAGATGTTATGCTGGCCAGGTTTTCTGCGAGCGTTTCACTCTTTTCAAGCTCGAATGAATTTTCTTTTCCAACCTGGTCGTGTCTTATCTTTCGCATTAATCCTGTGCCTTCGCCCATAGCAAATTCTATCTGCGACGGATCATTGATACCAACCGTTAGATCATAATAAAGTCCTTTGCCCTGCGCCATTTGATTAGCTTTGATAATAGGAATAAGAACCATGTTATCATAATTATCTTCTGATAGCTGACCTTTCTCTCCCAAAATACCAATGACTCTGAATTGTGCGCCGAGGAATGTCACTTCTTTACCAATGGGATCTTCAAAATCTTTAAACAGTGTTGTATAAACTTTGTATCCAAGAATTACAGTCTGCGTTCCATATTCAATATCAATCATGGAAAAATTTCTACCCTTGTCTACTAACAGCCCTTTGATAGCAACATAATCTGCATTGATGCCTGTGACGGCTACATTAGGATTCGTTTTTTTAGAAAGCCTTTTAACCTCAGCGATATCACTCAACCTGGATGAAAGACTGATTGTACTAGGCACTTTAAATTGATCAGCAAACTGGTAGGCTTCTGTTAATGTAACACGGGGATATGATTTCTCTGTTACACCTTCCCTGAATCCTCCGCGGTTTGTTTTTGAACGAATGTCAAACGTATTAACGCCTAATGACGACAAGCTGTCATTCACTGAAAACTCAATCCCATCAATGGCTGTGAGAATACCTACCAGGGAAGTAATGCCGATAGCAACAATCAGCGCTGTTAATACAGACCTGAGCATGTTTGCCTGAATTGCCCTGAGTCCTTCTCTAATATTTTCTATGATGCCCATTCGTACAAATTTGTGAACGTTAATAAGTTGACAAAACCACTACTAATGTTACAGAACTACGTTTATTTTTCTTAAAATTCGTTAATACATGAAAATAGATACCCTATATAAGATTCTATTTTTTACAGCAATTTGGTAATTTTAATGTACAATTAAGGAAGGTGTACGATGCGTAGCGTGATTTTGTTTGCTTTATTGTTGATCTGTGGGGTCGCTAGAGCCAATTCCATTCTCATTCCTATGGATGAGACTCAAACCAACCATTTAAAAGCCTACGGCATTGCCTACTGGATTCTAAAAGCAGAAATAGAAGTAGACTGGCTTCTCAACTATCGGGGGGGCAGCTTTATGTGTTCTTACAACCCCGCCATACAAAATGAGCTTGTTGTAAGAGGTGTGAGCTTTGAAGTTATCTCAGATGCTCAAACAAACCAGATCATAAACGAAATGGCAAGTCCGGCGCTTAACTATGATATGATGAAGCTGGAAAAATATCCACGGATAGCGGTTTACTCTCCCAAGACAAAGCAACCGTGGGACGATGCTGTTACGTTGGTACTCACCTATGCTGAAATACCTTATGATGTTATTTTTGATGATGAAGTACTGGATGGCGTTTTACCTAAATATGACTGGCTGCACTTACATCATGAGGATTTCACTGGTCAGTATGGAAAATTCTATAGCCAGTTTAACAACATGCCCTGGTATGTTGAGCAACAACAGGAATCAGAAGAGATGGCTCGCAAACATGGGTTTCATAAAGTATCACAACTGAAGCTGGCCGTTGTTAAAAAGTTTAAAGAGTTCGTTACCGGCGGTGGTTTTCTTTTTGCCATGTGCAGCGCTACCGATAGTTATGATATTGCTCTTGCTGCAGATGGTGTTGATATATGCGAACGCATGTATGATGGCGATGCCGCTGACCCCAACGCACAGGAGAAACTTAATTATGATAACACCTTTGCGTTTACCAATTTCAGATTAGTGCGTGATCCTTATCAATATGAATTTTCAGATATTGACAATCAACCGAATGAACGTGGTCTTCGTCAGGATAATGATTACTTCAGCTTGTTCGAGTTCTCTGCCAAGTGGGACCCGATACCAACCATGCTAACACAAAATCACACGCGTGTTATTCCAGGTTTCTTTGGACAAACAACAGGATTTAAAAAAGAACTCATCAAACCCGATGTAGTTATCATGGGTGAAAATCATGACATCAAGGAAGCAAAATATATACATGGTGTTTTTGGTAAAGGCTTCTGGACATTCTACGGTGGACATGATCCTGAAGATTATCAACATCAGGTAGGTGAAGAACCAACTGATCTTAATCTGCATCCTAACTCTGCAGGATACAGACTTATCTTAAATAACATTCTGTTTCCGGCAGCTAAGAAGAAGAAGCAAAAGACATAAAGCCTCACCCTCGTTCCCTATCCTGCGGAGAGGAATGACTGAATTTATGGTTTCAGTTATGTTCATTCATGGTATCGCTTTTAAAAGCAAACAAAAAGGCTGCTCGAAATTATGGAGCAGCCTTTTTTGTTTGAATCTTTTGCAATGTGTCACTCCTTCGGAGTTAAACTCAAGAAAGCTTTACTACTTACTTTCCAAATTTGATTAGCTTATACCCTACTGATACCTGCCATACCTGATTTCTTGCAGCGCTCAAAGCAGCATCGTTATTGATTTTAGTTAATCCGAGATTATAACGTGCGTCAAGTGTGATTCCAAGAGGAAGATCCCAACCCACACCTAAAGCAGCACTCACATCGGATTTTTTATAGGCATTATCAATAGTTTGTCCCTGTGGATCTTTTACTGCAGGGCTATTGGATAAAAATCCAAATTGTGGACCGACTTGTAAATTTATGCCTAGTACAGTATAAAGCTTAATAATAATCGGAACGTTAACATAATTAAAATCTACACTTTTCTGACCTGTATTGTAATGAACATTAGCGCCCTGTTGTGAGAACAATACTTCCGGTTGAATACCAATCTTCGATAATTTAAACAACACAAACCCTCCACCATGCCAGCCCGTTCTGCTTTTATAAGTTGTATTTGGATCACTTGCATTTACCGTAGAAAAGTTAGGCCCTGCCTTTACACCGATGGCAACTTTAACTTGCGCTAAAGCATGTGTCGAGATCAGCGCAAACAAAGCAACAATCAATACGATCGATTTCTTTTTCATAAATAGAGTCTGTTAGTGAAACAAAGTTTAGAGTTATAATTAAAAATATTTTACAAGGTTAGAAACTTCAACGATTTATCATCTACAAAGTTGGGCAACGTTATTTTCATCTCGTTATTCTTCTGCATAGCCTGTTTAATAGCAAAGACAGCATTTTCATTTCGGGCCCATGCACGCCTTGCTATACCGTTGTTAACATCAAAGTGAAGCATTCTCTTTAATCGGTCACTTGCTTCTGCTGTTCCATCCAATACCATACCAAATCCTCCGTTCATTACTTCGCCCCAGCCTACACCACCACCATTATGAATTGAAACCCATGTTGCACCTCTGAAAGAATCTCCGATAACATTATGAATAGCCATATCAGCCGTAAAGCGAGAGCCATCATAAATATTAGAAGTCTCACGATAAGGGCTATCAGTTCCACTAACATCGTGGTGATCTCTCCCCAAAACAACAGGGCCAATTTTACCAGCCTTGATAGCATTATTAAAAGCTTCCGCAATCTTCATGCGACCTGTTGCATCGGCGTATAAAATGCGGGCTTGCGATCCGACTACTAATTTATTTTGTTTCGCCTGTTTTATCCAGTTGATATTATCTTTTAACTGAGATTTAATTTCTGATGGAGAAGTTTTTTCAATCTCTTCCAATACTTCAGCAGCAATAGCATCTGTAAGATCTAAATCTTCTGCTTTGCCAGACGTGCAAACCCAACGGAATGGACCAAAGCCATAATCAAAACACATTGGGCCCATAATATCCTGAACGTATGATGGATACCGGAAGTCAATACCATTCACCGCCATCACATCTGCATTTGCACGAGAGGCTTCTAATAAAAATGCATTTCCATAATCAAAGAAATAAGTACCTCGTGCTGCATGTTTATTAATGGCATTCACTTGCCTGATCAATGATTCATAAACAAGTGATTTAAATCGATCAGGATCAGAAACCATCATGTTATTGGCTTCATCAAAAGTAAGCGCAACAGGATAATAGCCTCCTGCCCACGGATTGTGAAGTGATGTCTGGTCTGATCCTAAGTCAACAAAAATATTTTGATTGTCAAATGCTTCCCATACATCAACAATGTTTCCATGATAGGCAATGGATACTATCTCCTTTGAATTTTTCGCTGATACAACACGCTGCACCAAAGCAGAAAGGTCGGTGATTACTTCATCAACCCATCCTTGCTCATGTCTTTTTTGAATAGCCTTGATGTTCACTTCAGCCACTACTGAAATACAACCAGCAATGTTACCTGCTTTAGGCTGAGCACCACTCATGCCTCCTAACCCCGATGTAAGAAATAATTTACCTGCAAGATCTTCACCATGTTTCGAAATTTTGCGACCTGCATTCAGAATGGTGATGGTAGTTCCGTGAACAATACCTTGCGGACCAATATACATGTATGAGCCAGCAGTCATCTGTCCATATTGCGTTACACCTAAAGCATTGTATCGCTCCCAGTCATCTGGCTTGGAGTAGTTAGGTATCATCATGCCATTGGTTACTACCACACGCGGTGCTTCTTTCGAAGATGGAAACAGGCCCATGGGATGACCTGAATAAACATGAAGTGTTTGCTCGTCAGTCATCGTAGCGAGGTATTGCATGGTGAGGAGATACTGCGCCCAGTTTTGAAATACAGCTCCATTGCCGCCATACGTAATTAATTCATGTGGATGTTGAGCTACAGCAGGATTCAGGTTGTTCTGAATCATTATCATGATAGCTGCAGCCTGTAAAGATTGCGCAGGATATTCCGTTATAGCCCTGGCATACATATCATAATCAGGCATGAACCTGTACATGTAAATGCGTCCGAACTTCTCAAGCTCTTCATAAAATTCAGGAGCCAGTATTTCATGATGCTTCGGATCAAAATAACGTAAAGCATTTTTTAAGGCGAGAACTTTCTCTTCGACTGCAAGAATATTTTTTCGTCTTGGTGCATGACTCACCGATCGATTATATTCTTTTACAGGAGGTAATGACGATGGAATACCTTGAAGAATTTGTTCTTTGAAACTAAGACTGCTCATATTATTTCAATTCGAAATCTGCCTGACTGAAATTTGTTTTTGTAAATGTGTAACCCATATCAAAAAGATCTTTGGCTTTCGCTATTTCGAAGGCGCTGATTTTTCCAACCTCGGGTGGTTCTATAAAAACGTTACACAAGCTCCTGCTTAATTTTGTATTGCCGTTGATAGCCATCAGCAAGCTGCGCTCCAATACTACTTTCATATTTTTAACATCTACCTCGGAGCCAATATGATTGCAGTGTGAACCAACCAGAAAATCACATTTATCACGAATTGATCTGGCTGGCAGATTATCAAGGATACCACCGTCTACATATACATTACCATTTAGTTGTATGGGATTAAAAATAGCAGGTACACAGCATGATGACAGAATCGCAGGTATAAGTTCACCTTGTGTAAAATAATGCGCTTCACCTTTCCTGATTTCTGTTGCTGCAATGGTCATTGGAATTTTCAACGCATTGAAATTATTTTCAGGCATGTGCTTTAATAAAACATCACGAAGCCCGTCAAGTGTTAATAACCCGGTAAGTGCCCACGCTGG
>DATCRE010000185.1:0-3752 GCA_036569145.1 Cyclobacteriaceae bacterium | reverse complement strand
GATAGATGTCATATCACCAAGCGGTTTTAAGAATGCATAGAAATGATTACGTCCCATGCGGATGAAGTAATCGTGATAATATTCACCTTCATGACCGTTTGTAGCATAGTCGTCTAACAATAAACGTAATGCTGCTGGACCACGCTTGCTTGGTATCTTCAATATTTTATCGGAGATGATACCTTCACCATTTTTAAGTTTACCTCCGCCAAGCAATACAACAAGCGCAGGCATAACTTTTCCGCTCTTGTCTTTTATAGAGCTGCCATGCAAACCAATACCCGCAAGACCGTGCTGTCCGCATGAGTTAGGGCAACCACTGATTTTTATTTTGATATCAGTATTGTAAATCAGATCAGGGTATTCTTCCTGGAGTACTTTTTCCAATTCAACAGCAATACCATAGCTGCTTGAAATTCCTAATGCACAAGAGTCTGTGCCAGGACAAGCTGTAATATATGAAACACTATCAAAGCCAGGATCTGCCAATCCTAAAGCATCTAATTCACTGAACAGACTCTTTAATGATTCTGGTTTAACGAAACGCAGCAGGTAACCTTGGTTAACAGTAATACGCATTTCATTTGATGCATACTTGTCAACGATATCAGCAAACTTGCGGCTCTTATCAGAAGAAAGATTACCTAGTTGAACGCGAACATAAACGCCGAGATAACCTGATTGCTTTTGTTCAAAAACGTTAGTCTTAAACCAACGATCATATCTAACCTGATCTTTAACCTCGACAGCCAGATTAGTCTGTGCTGGTGGCATGGTTGATTCAGGTAATATGTTTGTATTGATTTTATATGTTTTGTTCTTTAATGCCTTGCGTTCTTCTTCTACTAACTCCATCACTCTTTCAAGACCGATATCATCCAGCAAGAATTTGAAACGCGCTTTCATTCTACGGGTTCTTTCGCCATAGCGATCGAATACACGTAGCACACTTTCTGTAAAAGGAATGATCTGATCTTCTGCAAGAAATTCAAAAGCTGTGAGTGCGAGATAAGGGTTAGCACCAAGTCCTCCACCAATCACTACTTTAAAACCGCGATTGCCGTCAACAATCTTAGGAATAAAACCTAAATCGTGAATGAAGGTATAAGCAGTGTCATCTTCATTATTCGAAAATGCTATTTTGAACTTACGTCCCATCTCCTGGCAAATAGGATTGCGCAGAAAATATTTAAACATTTCATAAGCGTAAGGAGAAACATCAAACACTTCTTTAGCATCTATACCAGCCGTTGGTGATGCTGTAATGTTACGCACAGTATTACCACAAGCTTCGCGGGTAGTAATGTCGTCAAGCTCAAGTTTAGTCCAGAGCTCTGGTGTTCTGTCAAGACTAACGTGGTGAATCTGAATATCCTGACGTGTAGTTGCGTGCAGATTGCTGCTCGCATATTCATCTGATATGTCCGCAATTCTTCTGAGCTGCTTGGTAGTAACTCTACCCAACGGAAGTTTGATACGAATCATTTGCACTCCCGACTGACGTTGACCGTAAATACCACGTGCTAAACGTAGACTGCGGAATTTTTCATCGTCAATTTTTCCTTCACGAAACAACCTGATTTTCTTCTCAAGATCAATAATATCTCGTGCTACTACAGGGTTGTTTAAATCTTCAAGTTCGGTACGAAAGCTTTGCATCTGCTATTAAAATTGATGTTAAAAAAAGAGCCTTCCAGTTCTGCTGACAGGAAGGGCTCGTATACTTTAAATGGTTTGATTTCATCAAGTATCTAACTCTCCTGCAGGTAAAATCATCTGCTTACACCAGCTATTACAGCAAGTCAATACAGATAGTTCACTACTACAAGTTTTGAATTCCACTACGCTCAGTTTAGTGATACTAAAGTAGGTCAATTTTAACGGATTATCAATTTGATGCGTTACTCCGGATATTGGATTTTCAGGCGAACAACTGTTTATGTTACGAATGCAAACGTTGTAAAGCATTCTTCCGCCAATTATTATAACTAAATGTAATACCTCATAACCAAATATGATGGCGAGTACACACGTAATCACAAAAAAATCGAGCCACTACTCGCGCAGTGGCCCGATCCAACTCTAACCCTATTTACTAAATTAAACCCTAAAATTTATGACGAACGAAGGCTTCCATAGCTTCGTATTCTGCTAAACCAAGTTTGTTATAAGCATCGGCTGTAGCATGATTTCTGTCTTCAGCACGCATCCAGAATTCGCGTTTATCACTGCCTGGGAACATGGCGCTGTCTTTTTGCGATTGGTGTTTGAAGATCGCTCTGCGCTTACGCATAAGTTCATCAGGACTAAGTGGTACGGCCATTTCAATCTGGTCGATATCCCACTCTTGCCATGCACCACGGTATAACCAAACCCAACAGTCTTTCATCCATGGTTCTTTTTTAAGACGCTTCACAGCTTCAAAAATCGCTGCAAGACAAACGCGGTGTGTGCCGTGCGGATCTGAAAGATCACCAGCAGCATAGATCTGATGTGGCTTTACTTTCTTAAGAATATCCATGATAACCTTCACATCTTCTTCGCCGATAGGTTTCTTTTTAACAGCACCTGTTTCGTAGAAAGGCATGTCAAGGAAATGCATTTGTTCGTCAGGTATACCAACATAACGGCCACCTGCTTTGGCTTCTCCCCTTCTGATCAATCCCTTTATTTTCAATACTTCAGGACTATCAATTTGTCCCGGACCTTTTTTAGTAAGGGACTGCACAACTTTCTTATAGAATTTTTCACCATCAGTTTTGCTCAATCCAAACTGATCATTGAAGTCGCGAACAAAATCTGCAAAGCGAATAGCATCATCATCAAACACAGCAATGTTACCAGAGGTTTGATACGCTACGTGAACTTCATGTCCCTGATCTACCAGCCTGATGAATGTCCCACCCATAGAGATTACATCATCATCAGGATGTGGTGAAAACAATACAACACGTTTTGGGAAAGGCTTGGCACGCTCTGGTCTGTTGGTATCATCAGCTTTAGGTTTGCCACCTGGCCAGCCTGTAATGGTATGTTGAAGGAAATTAAATACTTTAATATTTACCTGGTATGATGAACCGAATTCTGTAACAATATCGCCCATGCCATGTTCCATATAATCATGGTTGGTAAGTTTAAGAATGGGCTTATTCAGTTTTTGTGATAACCAAACTACAGCTTTACGAATGAGCTTGTCATTCCATTCAATGCTATCAAGCACCCACGGTGTTTTAATACGAACAAGTGAAGATGATGCAGCATCATCAAGAACAACTAAACAATTTTCATGTTTCTGTAAGAATGATGACGGAATCTGATCGGTGATTGGGCCTTCAACAGCTTTTTTAATAACGGATGATTTACCTTCACCCCACGCCATCATGATAACACGCTTAGCTTTAAGAATGGAGCCAACCCCCATAGTGATCGCTTTGCGTGGCACGTTTTCTTCACCAAAAAAATCGCTGGCTGCATCAATACGTGTAACCTGATCAAGTGTGATCATACGTGTCGCTGAGCGCTCTGAAGAACCAGGTTCGTTAAAACCAATATGACCAGTACGGCCTATACCTAGTACCTGAATATCGATACCTCCCAACTGGGTAATTTTATCTTCGTAATTCTGGCAAAATTCATTTACCTTATCCTTAGGCAAAGTGCCATCAGGTATGTTGATATTTTTCTTGGGTATGTCAAGATGATCAAATAAATGTTCGTTCATGAAACGCACATAACTCTGAAGCGCTGTAGGT
>DATCRE010000184.1:0-11774 GCA_036569145.1 Cyclobacteriaceae bacterium | reverse complement strand
GCAATTGCACTTTGTTTATTATTCCATAATCTTCCGCTTACGCTACCACCCCCCTTGATTGGTCTTCCTGTTTTAATGTTGCCTTGAAATGAACCAATACCATTGGCGCCAATGCCTGGTACTCTTGGTACAAGAGCTCTCTCTCCATTATTCCAAAGTTTTCCACTTCTGCTACCGCCACCTTTAAGAGGTCTGCTGCCTTTAATATTTCCTTGAAAAGTGCCAACACCATTTGCGCCGATACCAGGTACACGGGGAACAAGAGCTCTCTCTCCATTATTCCATAGCCTTCCACTTCTGCTGCCTCCACCTTTAAGAGGTCTGCTACCTTTAATATTTCCCTGGAAAGTTCCTACGCCATTAGCGCCGATGCCTGGTACTCTGGGATTAATTGCAGTTTGTCTATTGTTCCAAAGTCTTCCACTTCTACTACCCCCACCTTTAAGAGGTCTGTTACCTTTAATATTTCCCTGGAAAGTACCAACACCATTAGCACCAATGCCTGGTACTCTGGGATTGATTGCAGTCTGTCTGTTGTTCCAAAGTTTTCCACTTCTACTTCCGCCACCTTTGAGAGGTCTGCTTCCTTTAATATTTCCCTGGAAAGTCCCTACTCCATTAGCGCCAATGCCTGGTACTCTGGGATTGATTGCAGTTTGTCTATTGTTCCAAAGTTTTCCACTTCTGCTGCCACCACCTTTAAGGGGTCTGCCGCCTTTAACGTTTCCTTGAAAAGTTCCTACCCCATTAGCACCAATGCCTGGCACTCTAGGGTTAATTGCAGTTTGTCTGTTATTCCAAAGTTTTCCACTGCGACTCCCACCTCCTGTTAATCGACGACCTCCTTTTAAATTTCCCTGATAACCTCCGATGCCACTCGCCCCGATACCCGGTACGCGGGTTGGTAAGGGTGCTGTGCTTGTTCTTTTTTCGAATGCTCTTGATGCTGATTTATATCCATAAGGCATTGACCCTTTATAAACGCGATCTCTCGCATGCGGGCGCGATCGTCTT
Source organism: Cyclobacteriaceae bacterium (assembly GCA_036569145.1). Classification (GTDB taxonomy): domain Bacteria; phylum Bacteroidota; class Bacteroidia; order Cytophagales; family Cyclobacteriaceae; genus DATCRE01. The sequence continues at coordinate 10,760 of DATCRE010000184.1, read as the reverse complement.
GGTCCTGATATTGGATGACCTTCTACAGCTGGTTTGCTTGTAAAATTTCTTCCCCTGATTTTTCTTCCTGCGACATCACCTTGCCATGCCCGTTGAGAAGAAGAAGGCCGTGACGCTATTTTACTGCCACCACCATAAGCACCTTTGTAAGGATGATCACCACCAATACGTTTACGCCGGGCATAAGGCTTTGGGGCTGCAATAACACCGACGGATGGTGTCTGATAATTTTTTGTTCGTAAAGGCCTTCCGGCAAGATCGCGCGTGACAGCGACTTCACCTTTCTTTTTCACATTCCAAAAGCCTGCATTAGAATTAATGGTTCTATGCCTGATGAAAGAGCTTGATGCACTGCGTGGAACTACTTTTCTTTTCTTACCGGGTGGATGACTTTGGGGTGATCCCTGAAGACGATTTAATCGTGCTATTGTTGCATGATTGGATACTGGCTTTTGAGAGTTGTTTGGTTTTCGGGCGGAGTTGTTAACATATCGCCCACTTTGAGGATAGACATTTTTATTTTTTTGTGCTCCCGGTTTTCGTGAGTTGTTATGAACATAAATACTTCTATCGCCAAAAATTCTTTGATTACCAGAAGGTTTTCTTGGATGTTTAAATGATCGTGTTGTGTTGGCCAGGGAATATTTATTAGGAACAACTCTGTTAAAAGGTTGTGCTGCAGTTTTTCTCCTTGAAGATTTTCCCTTGAAGCGACTCTTTCGCGGACCAGAACTTCCGCCAACCTCAGCCCTGTCTCCTTTTGTATTTTGACTATGAGCAACTGGTGCAATACAGAGCATTAAAAATAACAATAGCCCCATAACCATTAAGGTTCTGAAGGCTAGTTTGGCGCTATTGTGTGTGTTGAAGTTCAAAAAATTGCTCCGTAACAGGCTAAGGTAATTAAAATTTGTGAACTGATGAACATGTCACTTTTAGGGTGACTGTTGCAAATAAACGATGCAGTTTCCGCTAATATTTCAGAAGTTCCTCGATCTTACCTTTTAAACGTCCTTTTGGCAGAAAATTGCGCTCAAGTGTTGGCGCAAAAGGTATTGGAGTATCCAGGCTGGCAACCCTCATAACAGGCGCATCCAGTTTGTTGAAACAATGTTCATTAATCCAGGCTGAGATCTCAGCGCCGATGCCGCCAGTTAACGTGTCTTCATGTAAAATAAGTACGCGGCTTGTTTTTGAAACGGTGTGTTCAACAGCTTCTTTATCCCAGGGCAACAGCGTTCTCAAATCAAGTATATCTGCTTTAACATGGTCCATCGAGGAAAGAACTTCCAATGCCCAGTGTACACCCATGCCGTATGTTATTATGGAAAGATCATTACCTTCTTTAACGAGGTTTGCTTTACCAACTTCTACAGTATAGTAATCGTCAGGAATTATTTCCTTTATCGACCGATATAAAACTTTGTGTTCAAAATATAAATAAGGATTTGGGTCTTCAAGGGCTGCGCATAATAAACCTTTGGCATCATAAGCGTTTGATGGATATACAATCTTTAAACCTGGTGTGTGGAAAAACCATGCTTCATTTGATTGACTGTGGAAGGGACCTGCTGCAGTGCCTGCACCTGTGGGCATACGCACAACAACATCGGCGTGTTGGCCCCAGCGCCAATGCGACTTAGCAAGATTGTTGATAATCTGGTTAAAGCCTTCCGTTACAAAATCTGCAAATTGCATTTCAACCATGGCTTTCATATTGGCAATGGAGAGACCCAGACCTGTGCCAATAATGGCTGACTCACATATTGGTGTATTACGAACGCGTGGTTTGCCGAATTTTTCTACAAAGCCTTCCGTTATTTTAAAGACACCACCATACTCTGCAATATCCTGCCCCATCAAAACAAGGTTATCATGTTTCTCCATGCTTTGATAAAGCCCGTCATGAATAGCATCAATAAATCTTTTTTCAGACTTTGATGTTGACACGGGCTCAACAACTTCCTGGTAGAAGGGTCTGTAGATATCATCAAACTCAGCCTGGGTATTGGCTTCAGGATAAGTTTCTTCAAAGGCAATTGCTAATCCTTCTTCAATTTCTTTTTTAATTTTCTTTTGCAGATTATCAATGGTCTTCTGATCCAACACACCTTCATTGATAAGATAATCCTGATAGTTTTCTATCGGATCTTTTTTGGCCCACTCTTCCATTAAAGCAGTCGGAACATATTTTGTACCTGATGCTTCTTCATGTCCGCGCATTCTGAACGTGCGGCATTCAAGAATAACAGGTCTTGGTTTTTTACGAAGGTCTTTCGCCAGATTTTGTATCGTATCGTAAACTTCCAGAATATTATTACCATCAACACTGATTCCTTCTATTCCGTAACCTATACCTTTATCGGCAAAGCTGGCACAACGAAATTGTTCATTACTTGGTGTTGACAATCCATAGCCGTTATTCTCAATTATGAAAATTACGGGTAAATCCCAAACGGCGGCAACATTAACAGCTTCGTGAAAATCTCCTTCGCTGGTTCCTCCATCACCATTAAAAACAGCCGTTACTTTTTTTTCTTTTTTAAGAACATTCGCTAGCGCTATACCATCGGCAACACCATTTTGCGGACCGAGGTGAGAGATCATGCCAACAATGTGATGTTCGTTGTTTCCAAAATGAAAAGATCGGTCACGTCCTTTAGTGTAACCCATCATAGTACCCTGCCACTGCGCAAAGAGTTTATCAAAGGGCATATTGCGAGAAGTAAACACGCCCAGATTACGGTGCATGGGTAAAATATAATCGTCATTTTGCAAAGCCATGGTTACACCAACGGCCACAGCTTCCTGCCCAATGCCGCTGAACCATTTACTGATCTTATTTTGCCTTAACAGGATCAGCATTTTTTCTTCAATAAGTCTTGGTCTTAATAGTCCCTCGTAAAGAGATTTCAAAATATCGTTGGTATATTCTTTCCGGTCAAAAATCATAGTGTTAAAGCTTCTTTCAAAGTTAAGTGTGTTTTGGCTTTTCATTCGGAGGTAATCGTTTTGAATATCCTATAAAAAGCACCAAATTATAAGATTAAATTTTAGAAGGAGGCATGTTGCTGCGTTTTTTCCTTGTGTTCATTTTAGTGATGGTTTTCTGTGAATTGCAGGGGCAACAATACCGCTTTAAACAATACCGGGTTTCTGAAGGTTTGCCTAGTGATGTTGTTAAAAGCGTATCGCAAGACACGCTTGGCTTCTTTTGGATTGCTACGGATGACGGTCTCGTAAAATTTGATGGTACTAACTTTACCGTTTATAAATCTGCCTTACGAAATCAATATGTAAAGGGATTTTTGAAGACTCCGCAAGGAAGACTATTCGTTATCGCAGATCTTGATCTTGTCGAAATTCAAAACCAGGTAGATACGGTTTTATTTAAGTCGATTATTAAAGGAGGCAGGATTCCAACAGACTCTACCATTTCATACCCCAAGTCAATTTATCTTGATAGGGCAGGTCTTATCTGGATATCTGAACCAGGTTATATCGTGCGCTATGATGGTAAAAAAATTAAACGCTTTAATCTCGGAGATGAAAACCTGTCGCCGGTTTTTATACGGTCATTTAGTTTTTTTGAAGATCATTACGGTGAGTTTTACACAGTAGCATACAACGGAAATGTTTTTCACTATGATCGCTATAAGGATATCTTCATCCCGTTAGACAAAAAACTGCCGGAAGAAGTTAATCATCTTTTATATGATGGTGATCATTTGCTGGCAGCCTGTAACGCTGGCCTTTTCAAGGCTACGTTTGAAGCCAATCAAATGACTACGCTCACTAAAGTAAATCCTGATGTTCGTGATGTTTCTTATATCACTTTTGAAGATGATTCATCGCTATGTGTGAGCACGTATAACAATTCAATATGGAAAGTTAACCGAAAGACTTTTTTAAGTGAGCCATTAAAGTATGCGTTCGATGGAATTAATTCAACTTATGTAAGCAAGGAAGGTGACATCTGGGCATCAACCGATAAAGGTCTGGTTCTTGTTCAGCGAAATCTGTTTGAGCTGGTAGATCCCTATTCGCGTACACATTTTATTGAAGGCTTTGCAGAAAACCCTGTTACACAAACTATTTATTACTGTAACAAGGATAATTTAATTGCGCTTCGGCCCGATAAGAAGTCAGGCTGGAAAAGCGAAATTATTCATTCTTATAAACGTGGCTATTTTCAGGATCTCAGATTTGGTAAAAGAGGATTATGGGCAGCGAATTCATTTCTTGTCATGCTCTTCAAAGATGATAAACTTTTTAAGCAATGGAATTTCTCGAAACATGGAAATTTTGTCTATGATATTTTTCTCGATTCGCATGACAACGCATGGCTCAGTCAATCCAGTAGTTCAGAAGTTAGTGTTATCTCCGACTCGCTGTCTATAAAGCACTACCATGTTCCTATCCATTCGCAAGGTGAAGTCAATTTAGTTCGTGAAGGTACTCAGGGTATCTACGCAGCCGCCAGCGGTGTTGATGGCTATTTGTTTCTCAAGCCAAACAACAGTGAAGAGTTCAGAAATATAAGTTTGCCTGTGGATTTTAAAACTGAAAGTGATTTTAATATTCAAAGTATGGTCATACAGGGAGACGTTGTATGGCTTGCATCAACAGAAGGGTTATTGCGATATGATCATAAAAGCATACACCGTGTTGATCTCGGAGAAAGCCTTACGAAATTCTCTGTCAACTCTGTTTCTGTTTTAAATGATCGGAATATTCTTTTTGCCAATTCGTATGGATTGTTTCGATATGATGTAGTAACGGGAGAGTACTGGCTTTATGATGAGAATGCCGGACTGCCGTCTAACACCATTACAGAACATGGTATTTTTGTTGATCATCATGGTTATCCGTGGGTCGGTACTTCAAATGGCATTTGTCATTTTCCGCAATCACTGCTTCAAAGTAATATCACACTTAAACCTTATTGCGTAGATGCCGATGTTAACGGCATTAGTCACAAGTTTATGAAAGGACTTCGTGTTGATTATGGAGCATTCATTCATTTAAAGTTCTCAGCCATCACATTCCCCGAGAACAAAATTAATATGCAATGGAAAATACCAGAGCTCAATGACAACTGGCACATACTTATGAACCATGAATTAAATTTGCCCGATTTAAAATCAGGTGATTATCATGTTTTGGTACGTGCTAAAAAAAATACTGGCCTGGGTTGGAGTGAACCCACGCAAGTTCATATTCATATCGGAAAACCATTGTGGTTGAAAACAGAATTTGTGCTGTATATCATGTTGCTCACGGTGCTTATTGCATGGTCGTCATACGCGATAAGCGCTATTATATTAAATAAACGTAAAGCACATCTGGAGCAGCTTGTTCGGCAGCGAACACAAGACTTGCAACGAACTAATGAAGAGCTAAGCTTGCGTAACAATGAACTCGACAGATTTGTATACAGTGCTTCGCACGATTTAAGCGCACCACTTAAATCATTACTCGGTCTTATTTCTGTAGCCCGCCTGGAGAACCCGGGCAACATACATCTTGAATATTTGTCAATGATGGAGAGCAGCGTACGCAAACTCGATGGGTTTATTCAGGAAGTGGTGAGCTATTCGCGTAATGTAAGAATGAATGTCAGGTTTGAGCAATTCAATTTTAGAGAATTAGTAGAAAGTTTACTACAGGATTATCAATATGCTGAGAACTTCAAATCTATCCAGTTTAATGTTGAAGATGACACGAAACAATTAATGATTTCAGATCTTACGCGTCTTAAAATTATTCTTAACAACCTGATCTCAAATGCCATTAAGTTCAAGCGAACAGTTCCTGATGGTATATCGTACGTAAAAGTCTCTCTGCGAATAGCCGATAATAATTATATACTTACCGTTGAAGACAATGGTCGTGGTATTGAAGAAGAACATGTAAATCATATTTTCGATATGTTTTATCGTGCCTCAGATAAAGGTCAGGGTTCAGGCCTGGGATTGTATATTCTGAAAGAAGCTGTTACAAAACTTCAAGGCCATGTTGCTGTAAAATCTCAATTAGATAAAGGATCAATCTTTGTTGTTACACTACCCATACCAAACATGTCGATTGATTTAAATACTTGAAGTTTTGTCTATCTTATTAACCCACTTACATTCGATTTGTTATTTTTGAGCGATGATCGCCTTTAATGAATTTACATTAGCAAATGGCTTACGTGTTATTGTACACGAAGATCCAACGGTACAGATTGCCGTAATGAATATTTTATATGATGTTGGCTCACGTGATGAACGCGAAGACAAAACTGGCTTTGCTCATTTGTTTGAGCATTTAATGTTTGGCGGCTCGGTTAATATTCCCAGCTATGACGAGCCTTTACAAAATGTAGGAGGTGAGAATAATGCATTCACCAATACAGACATCACCAATTATTATCTCACCGTTCCGGCTGATAACATTGAAACCGGTTTCTGGCTTGAGAGTGATCGCATGTTGAGCTTGTCATTTGATCCGAATGCTCTTGAAGTTCAACGCAAGGTGGTTATAGAAGAGTTCAAGCAACGCTATCTCAATCAACCCTACGGTGATGTATGGCTGAAACTCAGACCTCTTGCATACCAGGTTCATCCTTATAAATGGGCAACGATAGGTAAAGAGATAAGTCACATTGAGAATGCTACGATGGATGATGTGAAAGATTTTTTCTTTACGCACTACGTACCTGAGAATGCAGTGTTGGTTGTTGCCGGAAATGTGAAGACCGATCAGATTAAAAAATTATCAGAGAAATGGTTCGGTCCGATTTCAGGTCGCAAGAAGGAAAGAAGATTACCCGTTGAGCCGAAGCAAATTGAAAAGCGATTATTAGAAGTTGAGGCAAAAGTTCCGGCCAATGCTCTGTACAAGAGCTATCACATGCCGGGTCGTTTTCATAAAGACTATTACAATGTAGATTTACTGAGCGACATTCTGAGTCGCGGCCAGTCGAGCAGATTGTATCAAAAGCTTGTAAAGGAAAAGGAAATATTCACATCACTTTCTTCTTTTGTAATGGGCACTGTTGATCCGGGATTATTTGTTGTGAGTGGAAGAGTGAATGACGGCATCTCGATTCAGGATGCTGAAGCTGAAATCAATTCTGTTTTTGAAGATATCGTAGCCAGCCCTGTTCAAGTTTCAGAACTGGAGAAAGTTAAAAACCAGGCATATTCAACATTAGAGTTTGGTGAGATGGAAGTTATGAACCGTGCTATGAACCTCGCCTTCTCAGCATTATCAGGCGACGCCAATCTTGTAAATGAAGAAAGTAAAAAAATAGAATCCGTTACAGTAGAAGATATTCAACGCGCTGCACGTGAAGTGTTGCGTGAAGAAAATTCAAGTGCATTGTATTATAAAGCTATTGGTAAGAATTAGGCCTCACCCTAAATCCCTCCGGGGGAGAGGGACTTTGAGCCCTTCTCCTTTGGAGATTATATAAATGAGATTTAAAAGCTATGCCATGAACAATAGGCCTAGGTCATAAAGCCAGTCATCCCTCTCCTCCGGAGAGGGAACGAGGGTGAGGCTTAAGTTCATTGGGAGAGGGTTGGGATGAGGCTAAAAAAATATAAAAATGAAAATACGTGTAGGCATGGGTTTCGATGTTCATCAATTAGAAGTTGGTAGAGACTTCTGGTTAGGTGGTATTAAGCTGGAATCAAAACATGGTGCTGTTGGTCATTCAGATGCTGATGTTCTCATTCATGCTATTTGTGATGCACTGCTTGGTGCTGCTAACCTTCGTGATATTGGTTTTCATTTTTCAAATACGGATGCACGCTGGAAAGGTAAAGACAGCAAATTCTTTTTACAGGAAGTTACAAGACTCTTAGAAGAAAAGGGCTGGACAGTCGGTAATGTTGATTGTACGCTTAGTTTAGAAAGTCCGAAGATCAATCCACACATACCGAATATGAAAAAGGTGTTGGCTCCCTTGATGAATATTACTGAAGACGATATTTCCATCAAAGCAACTACTAATGAAACCATGGGTTATGTTGGCCGTGAAGAAGGTGTGAATGCCTATGCCGTGGCGTTAATCTCTAAAAACTAGATTGTGTCAATTCAGATAATTACAACACAAGACGGATCTCACTCATTATTTAATACAACACTTAATGAGACCTATCACTCCGTTCATGGTGCTGTTCAGGAATCAACACATGTATTTATAAAGAAGGGACTGGATTTTCTGATTGAAAGATCAAATCCCTCAACGATTAATATTCTTGAAGTAGGTTTTGGTACAGGTCTTAATGCATTGTTAACATTAATACATGCCACAACATCAACGATAAAAATCAGCTATACTACATTAGAGACTTTTCCTTTAGGCGATGATATCTGGCCTTGGCTAAATTATTCGGCCGTGTTAGGACATAAAGAGTATTATGAAAAACTCCATCAGGCACCATGGAATGAACCCGTGAATGTCCTGCTCAATTTCGAATTGCTAAAATTGAACACAAAACTTGAGGAGGTTATTCTTCCACAGGGTCATTTTGATATCATATTCTTCGATGCATTTGCTCCAAATAAGCAACCTGAGCTCTGGGAATACCCTATTTTAGAAAAAATTGCTAGAAATTTGAATAACATGGGTATATTTGTAACCTACTGTGCCAAAGGGCAGCTTAAACGTGATCTGAAAGCACTTGGCTTTACAGTAGAAACATTGCCAGGGCCTCCTGGCAAGAAAGAGATGGTTAGAGGTACTCTTTGATTTTAAGAGAGGACTAATACATCCACGACTTATACTTTTGTTATGATGAAAGGTTTAGAAAATTCTAAATTCATCAAACGTTTTCTGTCCAATTAGAAATTTTCAAATACGACTTACCTGCAATCGTTGACATTTTCGATATTTTAAAATATTCGGAAACAATACTAAAAATGTTATAAAATTCTGCGAATGGGTAATTGCACATCAAGAATCTTCGGCCATTATCAGTAATTTGTAAGTTCGTTTGGGTAGAAATACTCGTAGTAACCACCTTTTAAACAACAAGTATAAGATGCAACAGGGTTTGTACACTCCTGAACTCGAACATGATGCGTGCGGTATCGGGTTCATTGCTAACATTAATGGAAGTAAGAACAATCAGGTTTTAACTGATGCTCTTTCCATGCTTGAAAATATGGAACACCGCGGAGGCCGTGGAGCCAGCCCCAAAACTGGTGATGGTGCCGGTGTACTCATTCAGATTCCCCACGATTTTTTCGTGGAAGAGGGCGCACGCTTAGGATTTCAATTACCAGCTGCCGGTAAATATGGCGTCGGTATGGTTTTCTTTCCTCGTGATAAGAAGGTGTTGAATTCGTGCAAGGAGGTATTAAAAAAATCAATCAAGGCTTTAGGTTTTGATGTTATAGGTTTTCGTGTAGTGCCTGTTGATCATGATGTACCAGGTCCTGGTGCACTTGATGTTGAACCCATCATTGAACAGGTATTTGTTAAACCATTAAATGAAAATTTAACGGGCGACGAAATTGAACGTAAACTTTTTGTACTTCGCAATTACTCATCGCACACCATTACTCGCGAAATAAAAGGTAGCAATGAGTTTTACATCACAAGCTTCTCTTCACGCACTATTGTATATAAAGGACAATTACGTACTGAACAGGTAAGATTATATTTTAATGACTTACAGGATTCACGTTTAAAAACTGCTATTGCATTAGTTCACTCACGTTTCTCCACAAACACTTTCCCTAACTGGAAACTGGCGCAACCTTTCCGTTACATCGCACACAACGGTGAGATCAATACCATCCGTGGAAACGTAAATAAAATGAAATCCAAAGAGGCATTGTTCAAATCTTCTCTCTTTACAGATGAAGAACTGGAGATGCTTTTACCAATAACAAATCCTCAATTATCAGACTCAGCAAACCTTGATGCGTTGGTTGAAATGCTTGTGTTAGCAGGCCGCCCGATACCACACGTTATGATGATGCTGGTACCTGAAGCCTGGCAGGATAATAAATTAATGGACCCGCATCGTAAGGCATTCTATAAATATCATGCTTCGATGATGGAACCATGGGATGGACCTGCTGCTCTTGTGTTTACAGATGGTTTACGCATTGGTGCAACATTGGATAGAAATGGTCTTCGTCCGTTGCGTTATTATGTAACACGCTCTGGTCGTGTGATAGCAGCTTCAGAAGCTGGTTCATTACCGGTAGATCCAAAAGATATTCTTGAGAAAGGAAGAATCACACCAGGTAAGATGTTGATGATTGATCTTGAGCAAGGAAAAGTATTAGATGATGAGCGCGTAAAACGTTCTGTTTACGAAGGCAAACAATACTACGACTGGATTATCCAGAACCGTTTAAAGTTAAGATTAGAGCCAGAGCAAGACTGGTTCGATGATGGCTTCGATGAGAAGACACTTACACAACGTCAGAATGCTTATGGTTACACAAGCGAAGATTTAAAAACGCTTATCGTGCCCATGGCTGAGAAAGGTTATGAAGCATTAGGCTCGATGGGTGATGATACACCACTTGCTGTTCTCTCACAAGAAAGTCGTCACATCTCAAATTATTTCAAACAACACTTCGCACAGGTAAGTAATCCACCTATCGATCCGATACGTGAGCGTCTGGTGATGTCGTTGTTCACACGCATAGGTGTAAGCTTAAACGTATTGGCAGAAACACCTCAGCATACAAATCAGATTCACATTTCACAACCCGTGTTGTTGAATTCTGATCTGGAGAAATTA
>DATCRE010000183.1:0-7916 GCA_036569145.1 Cyclobacteriaceae bacterium | reverse complement strand
ACTGGGGGATTGGCGAGATTATTTGATTGATTGGGAGAAGAGTAAAAATTAAAATATAGTGCAAAAATAAGATTACTAGAAGCAACAATGGAGTATAATACCGAAAGCGCAGAGTCCCCCGAGGCGGGAGACTCTGCGAGGACAGAATGGAAGTGTACTATCATTTTTTCCTAAAAAATAGAATATGAAATGTAGAATTAAACCGATACTAATTAGTGATTCAAATAATTACAATGTTTTATTCGATGAGATAATGGTGATGCCACTAAGTCAAATAAATGATTTGATTGAAGGAATGAAGAATGTTTTTGACGGCAAATGGAAATCTAATTCTTTTAGTGGTCACCATATGGCAATAGTTGATTATGATAAAGAAACTGCAAGAATAAGTCATTTTGAAGAATTAATTGGCGAAGAACCAACAATAGATATTTATAATATGCTAATAGCGTATCGAGATAGATTAGAAGATTTTGAGACGGGGAAGTATTGAATAAGCCTATTCGACAATGAAAAATAAGCGTGTATTACAATTGGAGTGCACAATGAATTTAAAGATAGCAGTTGGAATTGTGAAGGCGCAGAAACGAGAGACTCTGTTAAGAAAGAGGATACAAAAACGCATCAGCGAGCGGCTTAGCAACATGCTGGCCCATAAAATAATCTAGTTATGAAAAATAAAACAATTTTAGGATTAGAGTTTGGTCTTTACTATAGTCCAAATAGGAGCTTACCTAAAGAGCATGAAGGCACTCCATACTTGCATCTAAGCGACAATCATTATTACACCGTTTTAAATGATTATTGTCTTTTACTTGGTACTTGTTATAGCCTTTGCAGAGAAGCAAATAATATAGATGGTTGGCTTTGGAACATTAATGAACAGATTTTCTTAAAAAGGAACCAAGAATATTATGGAGACAATGTATGTGTCTTTTTTACAGATGATAAAGTAAAATTGATTAACTATTGGGATTATGAAGCAGGCAAAGAAAACTACTGTGAATTAACAGTTGAAGAACTAAGAAAATTAACAACTGATTGGAAGTGGTTTGTCGTTGAATGGGAAATAAAAAAAATAAAAGGCGAGATTTAACAGATGCAAATAATGTATTATCTAAGGTCTTTGAATTTGGCTAACACCTTTTTTGCTGGCAGCTCATCAATAGTGTTATATGATAGAATATTTTAACTCAATGTTGCTAATCAAGTATTTGAGAATGTAGAGGGTGAAATTAAATTATATACACAACTATGTCCTTGTGGCTCATGTGCAAATGTCATTAAAGAATTTAAAAAAATGTTCCCGAATATTAATTTGGAAATTATAACAACTACAGCTAATAAGTTTAAATAATGAATTACATTAATTTCATAGAAGATAAAAATATACTCCTGAAGCTTCAAGGGTCTACCGATGAACTTATTAATAAGGTAGAAGTAGAGTTGGGACATAAAATACCCAATGCAGTAAAAGAGTATTTACAAATAACAGGTGAATCAGCCGATTTGTATTCTATTTGGGATTATCATGGCACTAAAGATTTAAAATATATCAAGGAATGGATTTACGAATGGATTGAGCGATATAGAAGCGAAGGAATAAGTTTAGATGAAATAAAAAATATTTTACCATTCTTCAAATGGCAAGATACTTTTTTCTATGTCCCTATAGAGGAGGGGAATGAAAATCCTCCTGTGTATACGTTTGACATAAATGAAACTCCTACAATTAGAAAGGTGAATGATAGTTTTACAGACTTCGTAAGATCAAGGTATGAAAAATTAATAAATGGAGTTTAGCACCTTTTCTTTCTCCGCAGAGTCTCCCGCCTCGGGGACTCTGACGGAAGCACAGGAGGGAAGTTATAAGGACACTAGAATGCGGTAGATGAATGACAATAGAATACTAGAAGTAACAATGGAGTATAATACCGAAAGCGCAGAGTCCCCGAGGCGGGAGACTCTGCGAGGACAGAAAGTGATGGAATACAAAATCACAAAGTCTAAAATATTTAATCAGGAATGTTGAGATATATAAATTTTCGATTGGAAACTCTGCTGGGAAAGAAATAAAAAATTATAAGAATGCTACAGGTGGTTGCCACTTAAATACAATTTAAATTTTATAAACTAACAATTAACTAAAAACAAACAATGAGAAAAAAATTACAAAGCACACTTTTACTTGCAGTACTAACAATCACCATTTTTTCTTGTAAAAAGAGTGATGAAAAACCTTCTAATCATTTTACGTATGATAGCAAAAGTTATGCAATAAAATCTGGTATAACAGATCTTGATACGGAAAGCACTCCAAGTACTGCGGATAATAGTCCCGTATATTTTCATGACCTGTATCTAATGACAAGCGGTCTTACTACTAGCGGTGGAGATGTTACAGGTAAAGGCAGTGTGGTATCACTCACTCTTTCTTCTGCTACAAGTACTATAGATGCGGGCACATATATTTTTAATGGTGATGAAGACGTTGAAGTTGCTGGTAAAATGAAAGGACTTGTATTGATTAACTACAATAGTAGTGATAATTCAGGAAATCGTTATGAATTTACAGCAGGCACCGCTATAGTTACCAAGACTGGTGATGTCTATACCGTTGATGTAACTGCAACAGCCAATAATTCTCAAGTCGTTGCTCATTTTAGTGGAACAGTGTCACCGCTAAACTAATTTGATCTAAAGATATGGCCATTCATGGCCATATCTTTCTTTTAATGCTCTAAGAAGTTAATTCTATAATTATTGGTATTTACCGGAGGTGCTCATATATGAAGTTCATTAGAATTTATTTCATTTTACTATTCTTCATAGCGGGATTGAAAGTGCATGCGCAGAACCTTGAAGAAATCAGTCTTCATAAAGGAATAAAGATCAACGGTTCCATGAATCTCAATACCGTAAGCTATTGGGCGCACGGTATCGAGAAACGCCGTGATCCTTTTAACTGGTTCTTTACCGGAACAGTAAATGTAAATGCTTTTGGCTATAACGCTCCGTTTTCGTTTAGCTACAGTAATGCCAACAAAAACTATAGTCAGCCTTTCAATCAATTCAGCTTTGCGCCACAGTATAAATGGGTACGGGCATACATCGGTTATAACGCTATGACTTTTTCGAATTATACATTAAATGGTCATGTGTTCCTGGGTGGTGGTGTTGATCTGTCGCCTGGCAAATGGAAAATATCGGCTATGTATGGACGTTTAAAAAAGGCCGTTACGATTGACCCATTGGATACGCTGCATTATAACAACGTTGCCTATAAGCGGATGGGATATGGTTTGAAGGTTGGATATGATAATAATGGTAACAGCATTTCAGCCAACATCTTTACCGCAAAAGATGATGTTACATCCGTTTTATTTATTCCATCTGAAAGTCAGGTTACGCCTCAGCAAAATGTTGCCATGAGTATTTCAGGAAGAAAAAAAATATTCACCCGTTTCTTTATTGAAGGCGAATATGCAGTATCGGTGATGAATAAAGATATCCGTGGTAATATTACAGGTTCAGATACAACAATCCGTAAGCCTACCAACAACATTATACAAGGCTTGCTTCCGGAGAATTCAACAAGCCGGTATTATGATGCCCTGAATGCAAGTGCGGGGTATCAGGGCAATTGGTATACCATGCAGTTACGGTATGAACGAATTGCGCCGGAATATCAGACTCTCGGAGCGTATTACTTTAACAATGACATGCGCAACATTACTATTGTGCCAAGTCTGCGATTGTTAAAAGGAAGACTAAACGTTGCGGGTAATGTCGGGTTTCAACAGAACAATCTTGATAAAACAAGATCAGCCACAACAAAACGATTTGTAGGCTCAACCAATACAAGTTATTCACCAAACGAATTCTGGAATTTTGCAGTGAACTATTCAAACTTCTCATCGTATACGAATACCCGACCACAAATTGATCCTTACTACCGGAATAATCTTGATACATTAAATTTCTACCAGGTGAGTGAGACAACAAGTTTGAGTATGCTTCGGAACTTGGGAGGCAAGCAAAGTCCGCAGAGTATAATGCTTAACGTGAGCTATCAGAAGGCAAGCAATCATGCTAATTCAGAAGGGGGCAATCAGCAATCTGATTTTCTCACTACAAACATTTCATACAGTTACTCACTTGTGCCGTCTAATACAACGCTGGCTATATCTGGAAATGTATATAAAAATAATGCGGCCGGAGTACGAACAATTTATTGGGGCCCGACACTGAGTTTGACAAAAGGCTTCCTGGAAAAAACTTTACGAACAACGTTGACAGCATCGTATAATGAAACATCAGGCGATGTTAGTTCAAGTCCTGTATTGAATAACCGTTTGAATCTTATTTATACACCAAAAGCAAGTGAAGGAAGTAGCATCAGGCACAACTTTTCATTGGGAGCAAATTTTTTCAGAAGACTTGAAGCAACTGACCAGCAACCAGCCTATTCAGAACTAACCGGAATGTTTAATTATTCCTATACCTTTTAATACAGACATTACAAGCACAAGTCCTCAGTGAGGAGAAAAATCAAAACGATATTATAATGCCAGTTACAATTAAAGATAACGAGACTTATTACCTCGATGGTAAGTTACCTGTTACGGTGATCAAAGCTTTAAATCCTTCAAGAACATATTTCAGTATTCAGAAAATTGACGGAGGTATTGAATCAGTAGAAGCAGAAAGACTTCATGTCGAAGCTAAAAACATGTATGAAGTTATCATGAGCATGAAGTAAGAAAAGACTTTCCTGATTAATCTGTTACACAGAGCGGCATGCTTACATTCGCTGCATTAGTAAAATGCAAATAGATATTTTAAAACACTGAAGCAAAATTATTCTGTAACCATGGTTGTGTCCGAAGTTATGGTTGATGTTGCAAAGAAACCGACAGCGCCTTCACTGAGATTAGTGCTTACGTTGGCCCGTTGTACATCGAAGATGCCACCATGCCATTCTGTTTCCGATAGCATAGATCGTAAGTAAGATCGGTATGCAGCACTTACGGAATACTTCGTTCTTATGATAGTAGAGCCCGCCGGAAATAACAGATCTTCTTTTTTTGGTTTGAAGATTTCATTTATATCGATAGTTTTTAAATCATAATAAACTACTTTGCTTTCACAGTCTCCCGAAGTGCATGCAGGTGTGTTTTTCCAGGAGATGGAATGATTAACGAAGTTCGCATCTTGTCCAAAGTTGCTGAGTGATAATGAATATTGATTGTCTATTTTATAATACTGAATGGCAGGTAATGTCTCTACCGGCACAGGACTATCTTGCGCAGTATATGTTTTGTTTTCAAACTGAATGGTAATGGTGTATGACTTTCCGGTAACGGCCCGCATTGTAGGAGTGTAGTATTCTCCTGATCCTGCCGGAGATTCTGTCAGTGAATAATTATTCGAATCGTCTGTTATTTCAATTGAAGCTCCGGCAACAGGTTCTGGAGTTCCATTAATATTTTGATAGGTGTGAGTAAGTTTAATCAGGTGATTCGTGTTTTCGCTTGTTATAATGCCATCTACTACAATGAGGTTAGTTTCTTCTGTTGATAAATGAATGTTTGCAGACTCTTCACACGCTATGAAAAGCATGCATATAAATATTGTTACTATGGTTCGTATCTTCTTCATAGAAATTTAAAGTTATACGAGAACGATGGTGTAAATCTGAAGAGATAAAACTGTGAAGCCTTTCGATCTGACTCTAACAGATTTGTTGGAACTCTGAATGTTCCATCGCTCTGTTCAGTTTTATTATAGTTGATAAACAATATATTTTTTCTTCCATAAATATTAAAGATCGAGAAAGAGATGCTATGCCTGAATCGCTTCTCCGGATTCTTATTCAATTTATAGGTTGCCGATAAATCCATGCGATGATAATCTGGCAAGCGTGCATTATTCTTCTGACCGTAAATAGGAACCTCTTCACCATTGTATTTGTAAAAACTTATTGGGGCAGAGTAGGGGGCACCTGTTGAATAATTCCAGTTCATGCCCAGGTTCCATCGTGTGTTAATATCATAAGCAACCATCAGGTTAACTTGATGTGGCCTGTCATAGAAGGCATTGTAAGTAGCACCATTGTTAATGTCAGCAAATTTTCGTTTAGCTCTTGAGTAGGTATAGCCGATCCATCCGTGAACACGGCCTTCGTCTTTTTTAGCCATGAGCTCAAGTCCGTAGGCAGTAGCAGTTCCGAAGCGAAGCTCACGTTCAAGTAATGGATTTAACAATGTTTCAGCGTGTGCATTGTAATCAATTTGGTTATACATTTTTTTGTAGTAAGTCTCTGCACTAAGCGATGTGCCTTTAAGGGGCAGAGATCTGTAATAACCCAATGTAAATTGATTTGCAATCTGAGGTTTTATATTGATGCTGCTTGGCAACCAAACTTCAAGTGAAGTGAACGGACTTACTGAGTTTGAGATCAGGTGTACATTCTGAACATTGCGTGCATAACTTGCTTTGATGGAAGAATTATCGTTTAGTAAATAATTAAACGTTAAGCGTGGCTCCGCCCTGATGTAACGACTATAGCTTTGACCTTTTTTATAATATAACGTGTCGACAGGATTTCTATTCTCATCGAAAACAAACTCAAATGATTCGCCCGTGTTTTTCCATGATGAAAGACGAACACCATATTTTACTCCCAGCTTTTTGCCAAGCTTAGCTTCATGGTTTCCATACAATACAAACTCTATTGAATTTTTAGTAGATAGTGTTGGAATGGCAGAGAGCTGAACATCTGATTTCAGATTGCCTGGATTAAAATTATAACCGTTAATGCCCCATCCAAAGGTTAATTCATTTTCTGGTTTGATAAAGTAACTGAAATCAGATTTGAGATTAACGTTGCCGATGTGTGAGTTCCACCTGGTTTTAGTAGCAACATCGGTGTAAAGTGAATAGTCGTAGTTACCCAAGGCCAGCGTAGTATTTAGAAATAACTTATCCGTGAAGAGATGATTCCAGCGCAAAGTACCGGCTGTGTTACTCCAGGCAAGTCCATTAGTGTTGTTCATATAATTATCACTGCCGGTATAAGAAGAGAAGAAGACCTGGTTATTGGAGTTGAATTTAAAATTCACTTTGCCCGTTAGGTCGAAAAAGTTGAATTGCTTTATATTTTTATCAGCTTGCTTGAAGAGCCATCCAACGTTGGAAGCCCTGGCAGATACCAGGAAAGAACTTGAATTCTTTTTTATAGGCCCTTCAACGCCGGCCTTGGTAGAAACCAATCCGGTGCTACCCCAGAATTGAAAATGCTGATCGTTGCCTTTCTTGGTGCGTACTTCTAAAACAGACGATAATCTTCCGCCTAATGATGCTGGCATATTTCCTTTATAAAGATTTACATCATTGACGGCATCAGGTATGATGGTAGAGAAAACCCCAAGCATGTGACTTGGATTATAAATTGGTGCATCATCTAAAAGCAAAAGATTCTGATCGCGATTTCCGCCGCGCACATAATAGAAAGTAGACCCATCAGAATGGAGTTTTATTCCGGGCACAGACTCTAATGATTTAACAACATCCATCTCACCCAATAAGGCAGGTCGTTCTTCTACAAGCTTAGGTCGCATGTTTGTAATGCTGGATTGAATTTCTTTCACTACATCATGAAGCTCACCAACAACTACAATCTCTTGTAGTAACGGTGGCTCTTCTTCCAACAGAATATTTTCTTTGATGGGATAATTTAGATCGATGGTGGTCGTGTAAGGTTTGTAACCTATGAAGGTGCAACTGACAGAGTACATTCCTTTCGGTATTGTTAAAGAGAAATAACCGAAGGCGTTTGTTACAGAACCCGTTTGAAGTTCTTTTACAATAAGCGTTGCGCCAATTAAAGCTTCACCACTCTTCTTATCTTTTAT
>DATCRE010000182.1:0-6247 GCA_036569145.1 Cyclobacteriaceae bacterium | reverse complement strand
TAAAGTAGCGTTGATTCTTGGTGATAATATTTTCTATGGATCAGGCATGCAGACGCTGCTGCAATCAAATGCAAATCCTGATGGCGGTGTAGTATTTGCCTATCACGTAACTGATCCTGAGCGTTATGGTGTTGTTGAATTCGATGCCAATAAAAAAGCAATTTCCATTGAAGAGAAACCTGCCAATCCTAAGTCAAACTATGCTGTGCCAGGATTGTACTTCTATGACAATGAAGTAGTAGCAATATCAAAAGCCTTAAAACCAAGTCCGCGTGGTGAGCTTGAGATAACCGACGTCAACAACGTATACCTGAAAAACGGAAAACTTAAAGTAGCGCCCATGAGTCGTGGTACAGCCTGGCTTGATACCGGAACATTCGATTCATTAATGCAGGCTTCAAACTTCGTTCAGACTATTGAACAACGCCAAGGTCTGAAAGTAGGATGTATTGAAGAGGTTGCGTATCGCATGAATTTCATTTCGAAAGATCAGTTAATGATACTGGCGAAGCCACTTGAAAAAAGTGGTTATGGTGTATATCTCAAAAACCTGCCTGACTATATTTAGTCTTCATAGATGGCACAAATAGAAAGCCCATGCTTGTATCAGGCATGGGCTTTTCATTTATACAATTTAGATGCGTGTTTTTAAATCATATTAAAGCTTCAATAACTTTTTTACTTTTTTCTTAACCATTTCTGGCGTAATTGGTTTAGCGAGAAATTCATTCACCCCCAGACGGAGTGCTAGCTTAATTACATCTTCATCAGAATCAGAGGATATCATCAAAACTGGAATATTTTTATGTTCAGGCTTTTTTACTTCTGTGAGTATTTCATCACCATTCTTGAAAGGCATGTGAATATCGGTGATGATCAAATCAAAGTCGGGATTTTCAGCAAGCAATTGCAATCCCTTATTTCCATCGCGCGCAATGCTCACATCGAGGTTGAATTCTTCGAGAGCCATTCGTATCACCCTCAATTCAATTTCATCATCTTCACAAATCAGTATCTTCATATCCTCAATAATTAAACAATTAAACCTTTATAGAAGCTCTTCAAATATAAAAAATTTTATGTCGGTCAGCCTTTGGAGAAGGTTCCAAATAAGCGATCCCACAGATTGGTATAGAATCCAAAATTGTGACTTACATCCTGGTGATGATTATGGTGGAATGTAGAAGTGCCAATGTATTTCAAGAGCGGTGAGCTTCTGATCCGTTCAGGCAAAGGCTCCATCCCTAAATGGCCCACCATTCCAAAAATAACATTAACTATTAAGTAGAGAATGATAGCATACAAGTTGAAAGAATGTCCTACTAAAACGATAAGCCAAAGACCACCAAAGCACAATGTTTCAACAGGATGAAGAACAAACAGGTCGATGGGTTTAGGATTTACCGACAAGTGATGCAGTTGATGTATTGCATGGTAAAGAAAAGTTTTATGAATTATGAAATGGAAAATATACATGAGCAAATCCATGATCATAAATAATATTATAAAATCTGGAATGATGGAGATCCAACCTGTTAAAGAGATCTTAATAATACCTTCCTTCCAAAGCCAGAAGCCTACATAAGTAACAACAGTATTCAGGGTGTTTGTAAGAATGCATACCCACACTTCGTGTGCTGTATAATGATAGGAAACAGCCTGAGATGATCTAAATTTTTGTTGTAACATCTTACCGATAATAAGTACACCCATAGTTATAGCTACATTCTCTATGAGAAATATAAGCCAGAGCAATGGTGTCGAAAGATGTATAAGCGATTCAATGATATCCTCCATAAACGTGTGTAGTTATTCGTAGTAGAGAACGTTCAGCAACGTAGTGCCAACAACCTGTAGAGTTTCCTTGCTGATAATTTGCATGTTGTCTTTACGAGAATGATGATAATCGCCGAAGAAGCCTAACACTGGATCATAATGCACTATATCAACCATCGGTATTTTGGCAATTTCATTTACGAAACGATGATCATCCGTGATGCCGCCAACATTTTGTTTTACAAATACACTTGAATAACCTAAACGAGATGCGTGGTTCCATACCTTTTCAACGATAGAAGGAGCGTATTCAAGAGACTCTTCTTCACGATAAAATTTTGCGCCGGTTGAACCTACCATATCTAACAGAATGCCATAATAAGCTGAATAATTTGCCTTGTGTTTATGACTGGCCCAATACTGCGATCCAAGACACCACCAGTCGAGTTGTCCTGCAGGTAGTGTGTGTTTACTATTATCATCATTACGTTCTCCCCAATCTTCGCCATCAAAAAAGATAATATCGACACCAACATCAGGCGATTCTGTTTTGAGAATTCGGGCAATCTCTAGCAGTACACCTACTCCGCTGGCGCCGTCATTGGCACCATCAAATAAAGCATTCGGCTTTTCTTTGTCCTTATCAGCAAAAGGGCGCGTATCCCAATGAGCTGCCAATAGTATTCTTTTCTGCTTATCCGGATAAAAACTCCCGATAATATTTTCTAAGATCAGATGCTGACCATCATAGCTTTTCGCTTCAAAAGGTTGCTCCGTAACAGTGGCGCCAAAATCTTTTAATTTTTTAATTAGATATTGTAATGTTTCATGATGAGCCTTGCTGTTGGGTATCCGCGGGCCAAAATCAACTTGCTTTTTTACGTATGAATAGGCAGAATCTCCATTAAAAAATGGTACCTGAACTACTTTTTCCAGAGGTTTTTCCACAGAAGTGCCATTCTCCTTATTGTTGCGACAAGCAGTGGACAGGGAAATTAAAACTGGTAAAACAAGGTATTTTGACTTCATATTTTCGGCAGAGCAAAATGCCAATTAACTGAATATTTTGCGATAATCTAAAAATGATATACTTTTGCAAAAGTTTCTAAGTAATCATTAGAGGGGACAACAAGTCCCCTCTTTGTTTATCGAACATTTTTGACATGGATGTAGTTGAGGAGATACGGAAAATAGCAACCGCTAAACTGGCCAGCGAAGACCATTTTGTTGTTGATGTCGTTTCTACGAAAAAAGGTCCTAAAAAAGTGCTTATCATTCTGGATGGCGATCAGGGTATTACTATTGATGATTGCGCCAACCTCAGTCGCGAGCTGTCAAAAATATTTGATGAACTGCCTTGGATGAAAGATGAAAGCTACATGCTTGAAGTTTCAACGCCAGGTTTAGATCAGCCACTGGCATCCGTTCGGCAATACAAGAAAAATGTAGGACGGGGGTTAAAGGTTAAGCTTCATGATAAAATCGTAGAAGGAAAGCTAATGGCCGTGACTGACGAGAAGATAACTTTAGAACAGGAAACAGGTACTGGAAAAAAGAAGGTCACATCGACGCTTGAGGTTCCTTTTTCAGATATTGAAAAAGCATTTGTATTAATATCGTTTAAATAAAGATGATAAGTAAAGCAATGGATACTTCCAATTTAATTGAGTCGTTTGCAGACTTCGCCAAACAGAAGAACATCGACAGACCTACGATGATCAGAATTCTGGAAGATGTGTTCCGCAATATGATCCGTAAAAAGTATGGAACGGACGACAACTTCGATATCATTGTGAATGCCGACAAGGGTGACCTTGAAATCTGGCGTTTCCGCGAAATCGTTGATGATGATTCAGAAGATATCTGGGATCACGATAAGGTGAGTCTTTCTGAAGCTCGCAAGACTGAACCTGACTTTGAAGTAGGTGAAGAAGTAGCAGAACAGATTTTTCTTGAAGACTTCGGTCGCCGTGCTGTAACTACTGCACGCCAAACGTTGTTACAAAAAGTGAAGGATCTTGAAAAAGATATTCTCTTCCAAAAATATAAAGACATAGTTGGCGAAATCATCGCTGGCGAAGTTTACCAGCTATTGAATAAAGAAGTTCTTCTTATCGACGCTGAGGGCAATGAAATTGCTATACCACGTTCAGAACAGATTCCGAAAGACCGCTACCGTAAAGGTGAAAATGTACGTGCCATTATTCATAAAGTAGATATGGTAAATGGTAATCCTAAGATTATCCTTTCCCGTACATCACCTGTGTTCTTAGAGCGTCTTTTCGAACAGGAAGTACCAGAAGTTTACGATGGCCTGATCACCATTAAAAAAGTAGTTCGCGAGCCAGGCGAGAGAGCCAAAGTAGCGGTTGAGTCTTATGATGACCGCATCGATCCGGTAGGAGCTTGTGTGGGTATGAAAGGCTCACGTATTCACGCTGTAGTTCGTGAATTGCAGAATGAGAACATCGACGTTATTAATTATACTGAAAACCTGGAGCTTTACATCCAGCGTGCGCTAAGCCCGGCAAAAATATCATCTATCAAAATAGATAAAGATAACGGTCGCGTATCGGTTTATTTAAAACCAGATCAGGTTTCATTAGCCATAGGCAAAGGAGGCCTAAACATTAAGCTGGCAAGCCGCCTGGTGGGTTACGAAATTGATGTGTTCCGCGAACTTGCAGAAGGTGTAGAAGAAGAAGATGTAGACTTAGTGGAATTCAGCGATGAAATTGAAGGCTGGGTGATTACAGAACTTAAACGCATCGGGTTGGATACGGCCAAGAGTGTGTTGGCATTATCAAGAGAAGAATTGGTTCGCAGAACAGATTTAGAAGAAGAAACAATTGATATCATATTCAACGTCTTGAAGAAAGAGTTTGAATAAGATCATATTTTACTAAGGATTAATACAAAGGCTTTTTATAGTCTTTAAAAAACAGCAATATTTGAGCATGGCAGAAGAAAAATCGATTAGATTGAGTCAGGCAGCAAGGAAGCTCAATGTGGGTCACAATACCATATTGGATTTTCTGGCAAAGAAAGGTGTGGTGGTTGAGAACAACCCGAACGCTAAACTTACGCCTGAACATTTCGCACTCTTGTCAAAAGAGTTTGCCTCTTCTGCCACAGAAAAGATGGAAGCCTCTGGTTTAACCATTGGCGTAAAACATCCAGATGTTCATATCGCTGCAGAGCCAGAGAAAGAAGTGACAGCTCACAAACGCCTCGACGAGGAAGAGAGCATCATGATCAAAAATCTTGGCTCTAAAGAAGTTAAAGCTGTAAAAGAAGAGCCGAAAGTTGCTGAGAAAGTTGAACGTGAAAAACCGAAACTTGAAGGCATAAAAGTAGTTGGCAAAATCGATCTTGAAAAAGATAAAACTAAGGCTAAGGAAGAGAAGGAAAAAGAAGTAGAGAAGGAGCCTGTAGTTGAGAAAGTTGTTAAAAAAGAAACACCAGTTGCTAAAGTTGAAGAGCCTCCGAAAAAAGAAGTTGTCAACGAGAAAGAGGTAAAAGAAGTTAAGGAAGTAAAAGCACCTGAAGTTGTAAAGCCTGTTGAAAAAGTAGTTGAGAAAACAATTACACCTGAAACGACGGCTGAAGTAAAACCAGAACAGGAATTAATCAAAGCCAAAGCTGATAAGTTGAAAGGCTTAAAGGTTGTTGATAAAATTGAGCTTCCTGTCGACAAGAAAAAAGACCAGCCTGTTGCATCTTCTGATCATCAGGATGATCGTAATAAGGGCAAACGTCCTCGTAAACGCATTGCAACTCCCGAAACAGGAGGAGGTCATGCACCTAATACAGGTCAAGGCCAGGGAGGTCACAATAAAGGGCAACGTCCTCAGCATCCTCAAGGGCAACGTGGTGGAGCTCCTGGTAAAGGCCAGCATGCACCCCGCGTTCAGAAAGCTGAACCAACAGAAAAAGAAATTCAGGATCAGATTCGTGCAACCCTCGCTAAACTGAGTGGTGGTAATAAAAAATCATCAGGCTCTAAGTATCGCAGAGAAAAACGTCAAGCCTTTTCCGATGCGAATGAGGAGAGAATGTTGCAAGAGCAAGAAGCGTCAAAGACGCTTAAGGTTACTGAATTTATTTCAGCGAACGACTTAGCATCAATGATGGACGTTTCAGTAAACGACGTTATCTCAACCTGTCTTGGTTTAGGTATGTTCGTTTCAATTAACCAGCGTCTTGATGCAGAAGCTATCACCGTAATTGCTGACGAGTTTGGTTATGCAGTTCAGTTCACCTCGGCAGAAGAGGAGCTTGAAATTGAAGAAGCTGAAGACGAAGGAGAATTAATTCATCGCGCACCGATTGTTACCATCATGGGTCACGTCGACCATGGTAAAACATCGTTACTCGATTATATCAGAAATACAAAAGTTACAGCGTCTGAAGCAGGTGGTATTACACAGCACGTTGGTGCTTACGATGTAACAACCAAGAGCGGAAATAA
>DATCRE010000181.1:0-2015 GCA_036569145.1 Cyclobacteriaceae bacterium | reverse complement strand
ATAAGAAGCAATGGCTTTATCGTTAATGCCCATGAAGCGTACTGATAATCCTGGAGATTGCTCGCCTGGTAAACCTGGCTGATAAAGACCTACCACACCCTGACGACTTTCGCCTGTGCGAAGAAGAATGATTTTTGATTTTCCATTTTCAATCGGCAATTTATCTGAAGGAATGAGCGGGATACCACGCCATGTAATAAACTGCGAACCAAAAAGTGAAATAGTAGGAGGTGGCACACCACGACGTGTACACTCACGACCGAAAGCAGCAATGGTAAGAGGATGTAATAAAAAGAAACCGGGTTCTTTCCATACTTTGGTAATCAACTCATCAAAATCATCTGGAGTAGGAGGACCTTTGCGAGTCTTTATGCGTTGTGAAGGCGCTATGCTGTGAAGCAGACCATATTCTTTATTATTAATGAGTTCACTTTCTTGTCTCTCTTTAATGGTTTCAATTGTAAGACGGAGCTGTTCACTGATCTGGTTGTAGGGTTTACTGTATAGATCAGATACACGTGTGTGAACATCAAGCACAGTGTTAACAGCGCTTAATAAATATTCTCTTGGATTTTCAATGTAGTCAACAAAAGTTTGAGGAAGTTCGCGTTCATCGCGGGCGGAGCAATCTACCTGTACGCTGCTCGCGTCCTTTACTTTATTAACACGATAAATACCCGATTCAACAGGAATCCAATTGAGCAAGTGCGTCAACCACCGGGGTGATATGGTAGAGAGTTGAGGCACTGTGCGGGTGGCAATTGCTAACTGCCGTGCGGCTACATCACCAAGGGCAGTTTGTTGTAAATTTTGATCGGCCATAATGTTTGTTATTTCTTAATGTTTGTTTTGTTAAGCCAGGTCTACCCTGAAATTTTTCGTGTGCAAAGTATCAAAAAATATTTTAAAATCTACTAATTCGATAGATAAATAGGTAATTATAAAAAACTTTAATTTTTTGGTTGTGTGATTAAAAGAATTATAGTGAGAAAGCTGTGTGTTGACCTAAAACTCTCAATTCAGATTAGAAGAATTGAGGAAAGAATAGAAATGGGATTTTTTCAGGCCAGGTAAATGAATAGCTGATGTGCCAGGAATGTTTGTGCAGTGGTTTAAAGAATCTCAACGTCAATAGTAGATGACGTTGAGATTTAGAGATTTAAAATATGATGAGCTTATTAACTGGTTTTAAACCTTAATCATTTGAGTTTTGCAAGCGGACGCTTGAGATAACCGATGCACCAGCGGACGCTGGCGCAATGCTATTTCTTCTCCCATATATTATTAGACTCATCAGCATCCATCCAGATGTTGCCATCAAGTTTGAGTGATTTGATTTCTTTTTTTGTAGGGAGTGTAACTTTTGTTTGTTTTTGATTGGCTTGCCATATCGCTGGTGTCTGATGAAAATTTTCTGTGCTTCCATCAGCATAAGTAACAACAATATTTACAGGGGCAGCCATTCCACCAATATTATCAAGCACTACACTGTAACTGCTTTTTGATTTCGTTACCTCTTTAACGGACAGATCTATATAATATGTTGAGAAGAACCAGTTGTTCCAGAACCAGTTTAAGTCTTTGCCTGCAATGTTGTTAAAGGTATTGAAAAGATCCCAGGGAATCGGGTGCTTGCCATGCCAGCGATCCATAAAACCATGAAGACATTTTTTAAACTGATCATCGCCTAACAAATCTTTTATAGCCAGGTAGCCGAGCGATGCCTTGCCATATTCATTGTTGCCAAAGCCTTGCCCGGTGAGCGCATCACCCGGTGTGATGATGGGAATCTCCTGATCGGATGCTTTATTGTTGATCCAGCCATCAACTCTGAATTGTTTATAAAGTTCTTCTGCTTTTTCGTTACCCAGGTCGGCACGGCCAATGAGAAGTTCAAATGTTGTAGCCCAGCCTTCATCCATAAAACCATAACGTGTTTCGTTGATGCCCATATAAAATGGCATATAGGTATGAGCAATTTCATGTTCAGCAACAAATCTTGAAAACGCAGGATC
>DATCRE010000180.1:0-3251 GCA_036569145.1 Cyclobacteriaceae bacterium | reverse complement strand
TGCTATTTACAGCATCACTGTTCATTTGCTCGTTGCCTTCATTCCTTTTTTTGGTGTCGGACGGCTTAATGGTTTCTGGCATTATAACCGGATTTTATTTATAAGAATTCTTACTTCGTTTCTTTATTCTGGTTTTCTGTACGGTGGCCTGGCATTAGCGTTGGGTTCACTTGATTTTCTGTTTGATATTGATCTTCATGAAGAATTATTCATGGATCTGTTTATTGTGATTGCCGGTATTTTTAATACATGGTTTTTTGTGTCTGGCATTCCCGAAAAATTTAATGCGCTTGATGATATCCGCGAATACCCTAAAGGCATCAAAGTCTTTTCGCAATTTGTTCTACTTCCTTTATTGGTACTATACCTTATTATCCTTTACATATACGCTGCGAAGATTGTTCTTCTTTGGAGCTGGCCGAAGGGTATTGTTTCATATCTCATAGCTTGCGTTGGTGTATTGGGAATTCTAACGTTGTTACTTATCCATCCTTACGGAACGCTCCCTGGTAATGGGTGGATTAAAAAATTATCGAGAGCCTATTATGTTATTTTGTTTCCGCTCATTATTCTATTGTTCATTGCTATTGGTATGCGCGTAATAGATTATGGCATTACCATTAATCGTTATATCATTGTTTTATTAGGCATGTGGCTCACGATTGTCAGCGTCTATTTTGCAATCGGCAAAACCAATATAAAATTTATTCCGGTTTCTCTGGCGATAATTATTATGGTAGTGTCCTTCGGCTATTGGGGAATGTTCTCTGTTAGTGAGCGAAGCCAGGTCAATCGACTTAAAACTATATTAGAGCAAGGCAAGATTCTTAAAGACGGAAAAATTCAACAGGAGGTAATCTGGAGAAGAGATAGTCTGCCTCTTTTATTCGCGCATGACAAAGAAAATACAAATGAAATTCTTTTGAGTGATTCACTTCACAATGAAGTAATGTCAATACTGGATTATCTCGATACACATCATGGATTTTCAATGATCCGGAAATGGTATAAGCAGGATGTTGATTCCTTAATTCGACTTAGTATGAACGACAGTCTAAAAAGATATAGTGTTGATGAAGCTTCTCACTATATGAAAACGATGGGATTGTCATATGAATATAAATACAAATCCTCCTACGGTCCTTACTTTAGCTTTTCAACGAATGAGTCGGAAAGGAAAGTTATTAATGTTCATGATTATGATTACTTAATTGATTTTTTTGTAAACGGGTATGTAGACAAGCATGACGCATCTGATGTATTTATGATTGACAGCACTGAGTATACCCTTATGCATTCAACAATGGCAGAAGATAAGCTTAGCTTGGTGACTCCAAATGATACTATTCTCTTCGATACTGACGAAATGATAAAAAGGCTACTAGCTAAATATACCGTGAATGAATATGTTTCAGATATTCCCCGGGCGGAAATGACTTTGCAGAAAAGCAGCAAGATGTATAGGATGAGAATTGAATTTGAATCAATAAATTTTGAATCAAAAAATGATTCTGTTAAAGCGATCAACCTTAGTGGAAAATTATTTATAAAGAGCTTATCCCAGAAATGAAGATTCAATACTGTTCTGATTTGCACTTGGAATTTAAGGAGAATAAGCAATATCTCTCTGAAAATCCATTGCAACCAAAAGGTGACGTGTTGGTTTTAGCAGGAGATATTGTTCCGCTCTCCCTGATGAAAAAGCATGATGTATTCTTTGATTATGTAGCTGATCATTTTGAAACAACATATTGGATACCCGGTAACCATGAATATTATCATTATGATCTCGCTGATAAATGCGGCTCATTTGAAGAAAAGATCAGGAGTAATGTATCGCTGATTAATAATAAAGCAGTTGATCATGGCGAAATTCGGTTTGTATTCTCAACTCTATGGTCATATATCTCGCCACTTCATCAATTAGATATTCAGCGAGGGATGTATGACTTTCATGTAATCAAATATAAAACCGCGGCCTTTACAGTGCGTGATTATAATGAACAACATGAAACTTGTCTTGCTTTTCTTAAGGAAGAATTAAATACGAAGAGTCTCAAAAAGACTGTAGTGGCAACGCATCATGTGCCAACGTTCATGAACTACCCAACGAAGTATAGAGATAGTATTTTGAATGAAGCCTTTGCTGTAGAGTTATATGATATTATAGAACCATCAGATGCAGCATACTGGATTTATGGCCATCATCACCAGAGCATTCCTGAATTTAGCATCGGTTCCACCAGGTTAATTAACAATCAACTTGGTTATGTAAAGTATAATGAAAACCAGTCTTTTAATTCATCAGCGGTGATTGAACTTTAAGGTTAAGACTGACTTAATTCGGGACTTCGAATATTTTATTGTCGATAGGTTCATTCACCTGTGCCTTATCAACAGTGATTGTTAAGATAACTTGTCCATTAACATCACTCGCAGCATGGAAGGGAATTTTGATGCCACCAATATCACGGTAGTCACTGTAGAGAGTTGTCATAATAGCGCCTCCAATCTCAGCATTTTTTGAGACAGCTTTCTTCATAACAAGTGCGTATGTCTTAACATCAAAATAATAGACTTCTTTTTCTCCACTCTTTCGGTTGAAGAAAACTTTGTAGCATTGATTATTTTGAATGGTAGTATCAGTTTTTTCAAGAATTGCCTTGTGACCTTTTTTCTCATAGTTAATAAAAGGAATTTCCAATTCCACATCGGCTTCATTCGCCATGTCGAGCGCTTCCTTTCCTGTTAGTGGTGTGGGTGTTGTTTCATTTTTGAAAGCATCGATCTTCCATCCTTTAATTCCGTCGAAAGCCTGTGCATAGTATTTGCCATTGAACGGTACAATGAATTTATATTTATTCGGAGCTTTTGAATACGCCTGAAATGGAAATTTCATTCCGCCATAATCATATTCACCAGAGGTTGTAATGGAGTGAATACTTTTCCATTTCTTCTCGCCACCCATAAAGGCTATATGTTTTTTCAAAACGTCGTCGACAGATTGAGCGTAAAGGTTTTGGAAGAATAGAAATACTGTAAAGAATAGAAGTTGTTTCATGGAGTAAATGTATGGCATAGCGCCATTAAATAAAAACAGGATTAGTACATCACACTAATCCTGTTTCATTCTTTGATACTATAAATTATTGTCGCCGCAATTACTCAACGGTTACTGACTTTGCTAAATTTCTAGGTTGATCGACGTTACATCCTCTCATAACAGCAATGTGATAAGAAAGTAATTGAAG
>DATCRE010000179.1:0-6878 GCA_036569145.1 Cyclobacteriaceae bacterium | reverse complement strand
GAAGGTGCAACTGACAGAGTACATTCCTTTCGGTATTGTTAAAGAGAAATAACCGAAGGCGTTTGTTACAGAACCCGTTTGAAGTTCTTTTACAATAAGCGTTGCGCCAATTAAAGCTTCACCACTCTTCTTATCTTTTATGTTGCCACTAAACGTAATGTTTTGTGTTGTTGGTTTTTTCTCTGGTTTCTTTTCTGGTTTTAAAATGATCTGATTTTCGACGAGCATATACTTCAGAGCAAATTGACTGGCCATGTCATTCAATATGGCTGTTAATGTTTTGTTGATTGCTGTGTAGTTTATCTTTTGATCAGACGATATTTTGTTGGGATTATAAGAAAATGAAACGCCGCTCTTTTTTTGAATGATGTCTAGTAATTGAGTGAGCGCAACGCCATTTACATCAACAGTAATTTTGGTGTCGGGTATTTTGGTTTGAGAATGAACGGGATGATAAATAAGTAAGGTCAACAATGTTAGTGTTGCCAGGCAATTCAATCTGATAAATCGGTTCATGCATGTCAGCATCCGGCACTCGTAATTTCTATGCGGTTTCCGTTGACGGTATATTTCAGATTGAGTGTGCTCTCTAATACATGAAGAACAGCATCCAGTGATTGATGATCGAATGTTACGGTTACTACGCATGAAGCCGGAACATCAGCCGATAGCACAATGTTAACGTGATACGTTTTGTTCAATGTTTCAATAACAGATTGCAGTGTGTTTTCATTGAATACAATCTTTTGTGTATTCCACGAAATGAAGTTGGCATCATCATTCACTTTGCTCGTTACGTTGGAGTTTTCTTTCGTGTAAACGCCTTTTTCTCCGGCTACTAATTTCACCTCCTGGTTGAGTTGTGGCACACCGAATTTTACAATTCCTGTTTGTACAGTAACTTCTACTTTTTCAAGACTATCATAGGCGCGAACGTTAAAGGAAGTTCCTACTACTTCAACACGTGCATTGGTTGTATTAATGATGAAAGGTTTAGACTTATCATGGGCAACGTCAAAGAAGCCTTCGCCTGTTAAGGTTAATGTTCGCTTTTCTTTACCGAAAGATGATGTGAGTGCAAGTTTTGAATAACGGTTTAATGTCACATGCGATCCATCGGGTAAAACAACATCCTGTTTGTTATCAGCGGTTTGATATTGAATGTTTGTTTCCCTGTTAAGAAAATAGCTAAGAGCAAAGCCCGATAGAATAAGTATGATAGCTGCTGCAGCCACACGATACCAGACCGAAGATTGCTTCTTGCGCGCGGACATAGTAATGCTTTTGCCTTCAGGCTTGCCGATCTGATTAATGAATTGATTCCATTCAGCATCAATGTTAATATCCAGATGTTGATGAGACTCACGGGCATAGTGCTGCTGACTCAGATCAAATACTTTTCTGAGCTCATTATAATACTGCTCGTTCTCAGGTTTCTGATCAAGCCAGGCATTTACCTGCTCAGCTTCTTCAACCGAAGTTTCGCCAGCCAGATGCCTGGTGAGCAATTCTTTTACACTATCGTTTTTATCATCTATCACTTTTGTAGCTAACTATATAACACAAAACCCGGGTCTTACCCTTATGGCCAAAACATAAAAAATAACAGCGACATAAATTCACGCAAATGCTCTCTTAAAACACTTAACGCTTTAGACATTTGAGCTTCTACCGTTTTTACTGAGATGCCCATTTTCTCCGCAATCTGCCCATATTTTAATCCTTCAGAACGGTTCAATTCAAAAACCATCCGGCATTTTTCGGGCAGGGACTGGATTCCAAATTCAATTTCTCTTTCAAGCTCGTTAGCTTCCAGTGCCGTATTTATTTCCATTGCTTTTTCTTCGGGCACATGCTCAAGTATGACATGTTTCTTTTTATCGCGGACATAATTGAGAGATCGGTTACGCACGGCGGTGTAGAGATAGCTCCTGTAGTTTGTATCTGCCGGAAGGCTGTCGAATTTTTCCCACACAACAATAAAAACTTCATGCACCAGGCTTTTCGCTTCATCAAGATCGCGCACGTATTTCATGGCAAAGCCGCAAAGCGGTTTGAACAGCTCTCTGAACAGCGTCTCGTAAGTTTGAAGTTTTGTATTCTTTAAGGTTGTTGCCAAGCGCTTTATGGATGCAAAACTTAAAGATATTAAAAATTTAATGTCGGTTTTATAAATTGGCAAACAAACGATATGTATTATGGAAGGCCTGATTATATTGGGTGGTAGTATATCTTAATCACTATTCATGACATCATTAAGAAGAATTCATTACGTTTCGGGAATCATCCTTGCTGTTTTTATTGCCGCTCATCTTTTCAATCATGCTTACAGTATAGCTGGCGTTGATAAGCATATTGAGATGATGAATTCTTTGCGGATTATTTACAGAAATGTATTTGTCGAAGCATTGCTGGTGCTCGCAGTCTTCACACAGATCATATCCGGAATAAGACTTTTTGTTGATAAGAGAAAAGTTGCTGCTTCATTCTTTGAAAGACTTCATGTGTGGACAGGATTATACCTTGCCCTGTTTTTAATAATTCATCTAAGTGCTGTCATGGCTGGACGATTGTATCTGCATCTTGATACGAACTTTTATTTTGGGGTGGCTGGTCTTAATACATTCCCATTTAATCTTTTCTTTATTCCTTATTATGGATTGGCTATCGTGTCAGTGTTTGGTCACCTGGCTTCTGTACACGCTGCCAAAATGAAGTCAACGTTATTTGGATTATCTCCTGTCACACAGGCATCTGTATTATTTGTTGCTGGATTCTTTTTAGCTGCTTTTATTTTCTACGGAGCTACAGATCATTTTAAAAGCGTAATCATTCCTGCGGAGTATCGTGTACTCGTTGGGGGCAACTAAAAAGTTAATGCATGAAAATTTTATCTTTGGATAAACTGAATGTCACGTTACTATGAAGAAAATTTCAAATAAGCCTTTGCAAATCAGAGTAAAATGCTGGATTGAAATTGATGGTGTTAAGTTTTTTGGACCCGGTCGTGTAGAACTTCTACAAGGCATTCTTGATCATGGATCGATTAGCAAAGCGGCGAAAGGAATGAAGATGTCATATAAGAAAGCCTGGGCCATGATTGACGAAATGAATTCTATGGCAAAAAATCCTTATGTCATTACAAGCAAAGGAGGTGTGCATGGTGGAGGTGCGGAAGTAACAGAAGCTGGCAAGAAGGCTGTGACCAGTTATAATAAGTTTAACAATAAGCTTCTTGCCATACTGAAAGCAGAGACTGACCTGCTTGAAATTTAACGATCAGGCATTCTTATTCTTAATACTTCGCTTTAAAATATTTCTTGTTTTAATTCGTCTACCGCCTCATAATCAAACAAACCTATTATGGCTATGGCAAAGACGATTGTTATTACGGGAGCAAATTCAGGTATTGGCAGGGCAACGGCCAAGGCACTGGCATCTCAGGGCTATTCCATTGTTACAATCTGCCGTAATAAAGTTGAAGGTGATAAATTGGTTGCTGAACTAAAAAGAAATAATCCTTCCATACAAGCCGAAAATGTTGTAGCCGATTTAAGCGATTTGAATTCTGTTAAGAAAGCAGCAGAGATTATTTTATCAAACCATTCAACCGTTGACAGATTGATTAATAACGCAGGCTACTATCCGCCCGCGATTGAATATGTTAATGGCGTAGAGAAGTCATTTGTGGCATCGCATCTTGGGCACATGCTGTTAACCGAATTGTTAATGCCCGCATTGAAAAAATCTCCTGAAGCCAGAGTAATAAACGTTTCTTCAGCGTTGCATTCGCAGGGAAAAGTGTCACGGTTTTTTACAAAGCCATCGGATCATAATCCTCAGCAAGCTTATGGTGATGCTAAGCTGGCTAACATACTTTTTACAATAGAGTTGGCTAAGCGTTTGCCAGATAACGTTACAACATA
This sequence comes from Cyclobacteriaceae bacterium, assembly GCA_036569145.1. Lineage (GTDB taxonomy): Bacteria > Bacteroidota > Bacteroidia > Cytophagales > Cyclobacteriaceae > DATCRE01. Next base: position 2,952 of record DATCRE010000179.1, on the reverse strand, counting down.
TTCCCTTCACCCTGGTGTTGTGAATACTAATTTCGGAAATACTGTAACGGGTATGATGAAGGTTATGATTACCATCTTTAAACCTTTCTTTATTACACCAGAGAAGGGTGCTGTTACCAGCATTTATCTTGCAGAGGAAAATATTCAGCAATTAAAACAACATTCTGGAAAATACTTTGCTAAAAGCGAGCTTGCTAAAATAAATAATCCCGCTGCTACAGAAGTAAATGCAAACTGGTTATGGGATAAGAGCACGGAGATTTTAAAATCTTATTTTTAAAACACGTAGAGACGCGATGCATCGCGTCCCTATTCTACGTGTTGGTTATTCTCAGAAAGAAAAGAACAAGGCTATCCTTTTCTTTTTGCATCGTTTAATGCCAGCAGTAAGATTATTGATCTCATAAACATCAAGCGAACTAATCGCTGCAGCTTTGTACGCTTTAATAGCTTTTCTATAGTCGCTTTTTAATTCATAAGCATTACCGATAATCTCATGCAGCGCAACTTTGTTGGCATTAGGTTTTGTCAAGCCTTGCTCTGCATACTTTATAGCATCGTTGTAGCGATGCGCACGGATACACAATGTGCCCATGTGCAAGTATGGTGCAGCATATTCAGTATCGAAGCGCATAGCCATAGAAAAGTGTAACTCTGCTTTGGCTGTATCATTGGCATAGTATAAGTATGCCCAACCCAGGTGGTTGTGCAAGCTTCCATAGCCGGGTTCTTCGTAGAGCAGGTTAGTCAGGATTCCAAGCCCTTGTTCCAACTGGTCATCCGTGATCAGATGTTCTGCATCTGTCATATATTTTTCTACCCAATCAAGTTTCATTGTCATTCAAGTTTTAAAATTCTTTTTTCAAGTTTAAGATTAGATTCGCGTTGAACCTGAAACTTTAATCTTGAACTGTTAATCTTCCGCAGGTGAATCATCGCCACACATGCGTACTATTTTCGGATTAAATTGTCCGATTACTTCTACCAGCTCTTGCTGATAGCTCATTACTTTGTGAATGTCTTTGTAAGCCATAGGCGCTTCATCAATACCACCACCAAGCAAATCGACGTGATTTTTCTCAAGTGCCTGCTTCACCATTTTGTTAGTAATGCTTTGTTTGGCAGCACTGCGCGACATCAATCTACCTGCACCATGCGATGCCGATGAGAGAGATGATACATTACCCTTGCCCTTCACTACAAATCCTGGCGCTGTCATAGATCCTGGAATAATTCCCAGCACATCTTCACCCGCGGGCGTTGCACCTTTGCGATGTACAATCACCTCCGTGCCGTCAGGTAGTTTTTCTTTCCAGGCAAAGTTGTGATGGTTCTCAACCATCAGTAATGATTTCTCTCCTAAAGCCGCAGCAATACGCGCATGAATCAGGTGATGATTAGCAGATGCATAATCACCTGCGAGATTCATCGCCAGCCAATATTCATGACCAGCTTCCGTATTCAGATCGAGCCACGCCAGGTTTGCAGCTTCACCAGGAAGCTGGCACAATGCTTTCGCCAGTTTAGTATAATGCCTCGCTATCTCTGCACCGAGTCCACGTGATCCGGAGTGCGACAACGCTGCTACATATTTTCCGGCAGCAAGTTTCCATACATTATTGTCAGGCAATTCCATGATGCCAAACTCAACAAAGTGATTGCCACTTCCGGATGATCCGATCTGCATAGCTGCGCGACCCTGAAGTTTCTTCAACATGGTGATCTCATTGAATTCGCTTCTGTCAAGCACTTCGTGATCTTTTGGCTTCTTCGCTACCTCTCTGCCAAAGTAAGTGTTGTCTATCAGAATCTGTTTCAGGTTACTACGGTTGCGTTCCAGGAATTTCTCATCCAGTGGATAAGCTGTTAAGCACATCCGGCATCCGATGTCAACGCCTACACCATACGGTATCACGGCATTAGTTGTTGCTAGTACTCCACCGATAGGCAAGCCATATCCTTGATGAGCATCTGGCATTAAAGCACCTGCCAGTGTAACAGGCAACTTCATGGCAATCTCCATCTGGTTACGTGCGCCTTCTTCAATTTCATCAGCACCAAAAAGTCTGTAATCAATTCTGGTTTTATTCAGCTGATGTACCATGGATTTCTTTTCAGTTGGTTCGAGTGCAAGTGCTACCTTGCTCCAGATAGAATCTTTGATGAAATCTTTTGGATTGGCAACAACAGCTTTAAGCATATCGTAGATCTCCTCTTTTTCACTTCTTCGGAAATATTTTAACACTGTGTTAATAGCAATGCCAATGGCTTTGCCTTCAGGATAACCCAGCTTGATTAAATCTTTTCCACTTAACATTTTTCGTTTCATAACTACTCCTCCCTCTTTGTACACGACAAAGCAATTCCATTCATCTTTGCAGATGATTTTAAATTTTATTTTATGTCGGGGTTAAAATAAAAAAACCCGGACGATGCCGGGTTTTCAGTGAAGATCACATAATGATTAACTGAAAATCCGCGGCGATGATTTAGTAATTCCCTCCGGGCGATCACTAAATTTAAAAGTTGTGTGCATTTCTTTTAGCATGATGCAAAGATAGACGATAGCGTTTTGCATTTCAAAATGAATGAGAATAAAAAATGATGATGATGAATAGTTTATAATAATTCTAATCTCTCTAGTCATTAGTCATCAGTCATTAGTAATAGTTATTGGTCATCGTTCCAGGTTCCAGATTCTATGCTGCTTGCGTTAGTCAATCTGAAATATGAAATCTTAAATCTGAAACTACTCGTATTTTTGTTACTTGGTAACTTGTTGTTTACTTATAACTTTGCGCTCGAATCAGTGTGATGGTAAGAATCAGCAAATCGTTTTTTAAGAGTTCAATCATATATACTTTGGCAGGAGCTATGCCCCTGGCCAGTGGCATTATACTTTTGCCATTCTATATCGGTGGACTCAGCACTAAGCTCTATGGAGCGCAGGCA
>DATCRE010000178.1:0-7253 GCA_036569145.1 Cyclobacteriaceae bacterium | reverse complement strand
GTTAGATTGTCTTCTTAAAAACTATATTATAGACAAACCCAACCTTAGATCGCTAAACATAAATTTTGATCTTTACACAGATAATGATCCAGAATTCAAAAAAGAATTAATTGGACTCGTTATTAATGATCTGAAAGAACTGCAGGCATCATGCAGTTCAGCTATAACAATTCACGATCCTGAAATTTACAGGAGCACCTGTCATAAAATTGTGAGCACACTAAGCATGATTAATGACCAGGAGTTTGCCGATGCTATAGAAGCATTAAAAACTCAAAATCCTGGAGAAGACCAGGTTACGCTCTTCAACAAACTAAGTGATGAAATCATTAAAAGTTTAAAATACGAGTGTGAGATGATTAAATGAGCAGTTGAAATCCAGCAGTATTTATTAGCAGTCCCTCATTAATTCATAAATAAAATTGGGTGTAAAGACACACAAAACGAGAGTATCATCGTTCGATTATCTACACTGATGTCAGCGCAGGCACAAGCAAAAAACATTTTCGAATAATAAAGATTAGCTAAAAAATAATTTTTCAGTATTATAGCGGAATTTTTAGAAAACATTCACAGCACTATGGGTAAGATCGTACGGAAAAGCCTTCCATTAGAAGTAAGCGTTGGCCTTCTTTTATTAATTTTTATTTTGTCGTTTCTCTTGGCGGGACAGATTTTCGGTGAGCATAATGAGGGAAAAAATTTGTATGTGGGAATGCTGCTGGTCAGCACTGCTGTTATCATCATGGTGCTGGTATTATGGGAAGAACTTTTCTTTCCTGTAAAAGTCAAACCTGAACAGGGAGAAGTAGTATTCAGAAACCACAGAACAAAATTGATAATACAAGTGCTGATCTATTTCACGATACCAGCCATTTTTGCTTTTATCTATTTCAATTACGAAGTCAACCAGGTTCGGTTCATGGTATGGGCAGGAATTGGCATTGTCGTACCCGTAGCATCAAAATTAATTTCAGGAATAAATAACTACAATGATTTTTTAAAGCTGACCGAGAGTATCATCGAATACAAAAACAATGAGAAGATGGGAAGCTTTGACGTGAAGCAAATACAACACCTCACACTCATCAAAGATGAAAGAAATGTACTCCATAAGCTTCAACTGACTATGGCAAACAGTAACTCCGTAATAATAGATCTGGATGAAATGGAACTGGATGCTTTCTGTGATACCATTGATCAATACATTACAATTCATTACAAAAATCTGATAAAGTAATCCGTTACCGCGACTAGATTAACAATAACTGGATTAAACAGAGAACATCAGAAGTATAATCGTGTATTACCCATGCTTTGTGAAAGCAAGCAAGCAACAACAAAGCGTGGGCAATTACATTATCACAACGCTAGCTTTCACTTCGCAGAATCTTCTCCATCTTCTTGCCCTTCGCCAACTCATCCACTAATTTATCCAGATACCGAACCTGCTGGGTCAACGGATTTTCGATTTCCTCCACGCGATACCCACAGATTACCCCGGTGATAAGGGATGCATTTGGATTTAAAGAAGCCTGTTTGAAGAATGTTTCAAAAGTTACTTTCTCTTTTATTAATTCCTGTAGTTTCTTGTAATTGAAACCTGTTAACCATTCTATAACCTCATGCAATTCTTCCTTTGTCCTGCCCTTCTTCTCCACTTTTGCGAGATACAGGGGATATACCGAAGCAAAGATCATTTTTGCAATACGTTGATGATGTGTATCAGAATTGTTCATACTCTTTATTTTAGCGTGCTTCAATTAACAAATCTCTCTTTGTTATTGAATAAGATCAACAAAGGCGAAAGTAATTCACAAATATCTACTTCAAAAATTTAGGATCTTCTCTTTAAACCCTGCCCTTGTTGTTCTTCACCAACAAGCGTTCACCACTATCAACGCACCTCGTAAATCATAAATCGTACTTCCAAATCGTACCTCTAAAATCGTAATTCGTAAATATTTTTCACAATTCTTATGGAATCCCCAAACTACTTGCATCTCATCATAAAACAAACAATTTATGAAAACCAATATATCTCTTTCGATTCCAGAACCATGCTCCGAAAATTGGGATAATTTTACAACCGCTTCTAACGGAAGGCATTGTGGCTCATGCAACAAAACGGTGATTGACTTCACCAACATGAGCGACAGGCAAATCCTTGAGTTTCTAAAAAACAAACCTGCCCACACCTGCGGTCGCTTTCGTGCCGATCAACTTAAAACGTATTCAAATCAGTTACCCATAAAAATCAACCCAGGGTTAGCCTTATTAAAAGCTGGTTTCATGAGCTTATTACTTGCTCTTGCGAGTAAGAATGCTGCTGCCCAAACCACATCGATTGGAAAAGTAAAGACTGAAGTTGTAGATCAATCTACTTATGCAACAAAAGAAAATACAATCACAAATCCCGAGCAGAAAATCAAAGGCATTGTCAAGTCAGGTGCAGACCAGTCGCCGTTAGTGGGAATTAGTATTTATTTAAAAGGTTCTACAGTGGGAACAACTTCGGATGAAACAGGAAAATTTGAATTCCCCAAAGAGCTTAACGAAGGTGATACACTTATATTCAATTACATTGGTTTTGAAACATTGGAATATGCTATCACTAAAAATACAACAGCCAATATCGACATCAGCATGAATGAAAGTTATGTTCTCATGGGTGCTGTAGCGGTTAATGAAATCTATACACCAAAGCAATCTGCTATAGCCAGATTCTGGGGAAAAATAAAATCCATATTCTGATTTTATAGCGCATGAGGTTTTCTGTACTCATATGTTGTGTTATTTTATCTGTCAGCGTTTATGGTCAGGCTTCAGATTTCAATTTCATTGACTTTGAAAAAGCTGATAGTATAGCTGCGCTGTATCCAAATCACTCATTGAAGAATTTGAAGATGCTGGCAGATAAATTAACAACACCTCTACCAACAGAAATTGAAAAATTCAGAGCTATCTATAAATGGATTTGCAACAACATCGAATACGATTATGCGCTTTACATAAGAAGCAAAGAGAAAGAACGAAAGCTCAAGGGTGAAACATTACAAGCATGGAATAAAACTTTCAGTTCACTTGTTTTTAAAACGTTGCTCAACAAACAAAAGACTGTATGTTCGGGTTATGCTTATCTCGTAAAAGCACTCGCTTCGCAAGCCGGACTACATTGTGTTATGATTGATGGTTATGGACGAACATCACAATCTAACATAGGAGGAAAAGGAAATGCTAATCACTCGTGGAATGCGATACAACTAAACGGCAAATGGTATTTATGCGATGCAACGTGGTCAGCCGGAGCCTATGACACTGAAGCATTAAAGTATGTCAAAAGGTTTGATGATTCTTATTTCCTGGCAGAGCCTTCTATGTTTGTCCGTAACCACTTTCCATTAGACTCTGCATGGACATTACTGAATCACAAACCAACGCTGAATAATTTTTTAAACGGACCGCTCTTCTATAGCAATGCGTTCAAGTATAAAATCAATTTACTTTCCCCGGAAACATTTGATGTCGTTGCCAGTAAAGATAAACCCGTAATCTTTCAGTTTACCAAAAATGCTGACACCACATTAGAACAGGTAGAACTTTATATTAAAGGACCAGGAGCAAGTAATATCATGTCTCCAAAACTTTATGAGAAGTCAGCAGGACTTTATTGCTTCGATCATACCTTTACAACGAGAGGAACCTATGTTGTACATTTGCTTCTGAATCACAGTTTCGTTACTTCATACACAGTAACTGTCGGCAAAGAGTAAAATTGATTTACGAATTACGATTTTGGATTTCAGATTGATGGAATTCACATCCTAATTCGTACTTCTAAAATCGTACCTCGTAAATCGTAAATCCTACTTCTTCTTTCTTTTCTTCGATGGCTTTGCTTTTTTATTAAATTCCAAAGCGAGCCCAATCCAATGTTCAAAATCTTTTTTTGATTTTATGATTTTGCTGTCGATTAGAATATAACCACTCATGGGCCGTTTTATAAAATCTACGGTTCGACAACCTTCTTTTTCTAATGACTCATTATGAAGAGCCGGATCAATACGACACATTAAGTCATCCTTCATAACACCAACACACATCTTGCCATTAACCATAAAAGTAAGTCCTCCTATCATGGGCTTTTCTTCTACATGAGCAAGCTCAGCAAAACGCTTACGAACTCTGTCAGCCAGGTCTTCGTTGTATGCCATAATTTTAAATGAAGTTAAGATGTTTTAGAACCACAAAGACGCGAAGACACGAAGGAACACAAAGAAAATTAACATCTTACTCTTAGTGAAACTTCGTGTCTTAGTGCCTTCGTGGTTCAACTAATTATATTATAAGTTCAAAACAAGATAAACTGCTGCCCCCGCAAAGTATCCCATGATGGCTAACAAGCTTATTCTTTTCAGATACCATCCAAAATCTATTTTCTCCATTCCCATAGCAGCAACACCTGCAGCGGAGCCTATGATCAATATACTTCCACCTGTACCGGTACAATACGCGAGGTATTCCCATATCATGTCGTCCATTGGGTAAACACTAAGTTTATACATGCCCATGCTGGCAGCAGCCAACGGCACGTTATCAACTATGGAAGAAAGTATTCCGATGAGTGTTATAATCACCCGGTTGTCTTTAATAGTTTCGTTGAGATATTCTGCCAGTGAAGTAAGCGTAGCCATAGATTGCAGTGCGCCAACGGCAAGCAATATGCCCAGGAAAAATAATACACTTGCCATATCAATACGTCCGAGTGCGCTGGCTGCCGAAAACTGTTTTCGCTCAACATCATCAGCATCGGGATTAATTAGTTCTGATGCCACCCATATTATGCCTAGTACCAACATCATGCCCATGTAAGGAGGAAGATGCGTAACTGTTTTAAAGATGGGCACAAATAACAATGCTCCAAAGCCGAGGATCAACATCAGGTTTGCATTGCTGGCATTGTAGCCATCGTCTGACTTCCCGTTTTGATCATCAATACCCAAGCGTCCTTTCAATGTAAAGTTCAAATAGATCAACGGAATTAATATACACACCGCACTGGGTATAAACGTTGCTTTTATAATGCCAGCAGCAGAGACCTGCCCTCCTATCCAAAGCATGGTTGTAGTAACATCACCTATGGGCGACCACGCTCCGCCTGCATTGGCTGCTATAATAATCATACCCACAAAAAACAAGCGCATGTCTTTATTGGGTATAAGTTTCCGCACAAGCGAAACCATAACGATCGTAGTAGTCAGGTTGTCTAATGCCGCTGATAACAGAAACGTTACCCAGCAAACTATCCAAAGTAATTTTTTAGGATTGCGCGTACTTATTTTATTGGTGATGATGCGAAAGCTCTGATGAACATCTAATAACTCCACAATGGTCATAGCGCCCATCAGGAAGAAAAGTATTTCAGCAATCTCTTTCAGGTGATGCCCGAGTGAGTCCATAACATATTTAAGATGCGCCTCCTGAGGTGTGAGCGTTACATCTTTTAAGAATGTGTTATACTGATCATCATTAAGAAGCGTTGCTGTAGGCGCTGACCACGCAAACAGTACCCAGCAAAGCACACCAGTAAGCAGGGCTGTTGCTGTTTTATTTATTTTGATTGGATGTTCAAACGCGATGAACACATATCCTAAAATGAAAACAATGGCAATGATGAACTCCATAGATAAATTGAAGGAATGAGTTTAGTTACAACACAAGTATAGGCATTTTTATGTCTCACATACCACAGCATTCTTGCCCAATAGAAATAACTACATTGAGACTTCTTCTTAAAAAAGAACATCAAAAAGTATATTTTTATTTACTTTACAGTAAACTTTTATATACCTTTGTTTAATGTCATTAACAAGTAAACGATCAATCAATCTTTACCTGTTCTTTGAAATAATTAGATTTTGAATCACGTAAAAAATGGCTAAGTGTAGTGAAATCCTAAGGCTATTAAGAATGATGGTTGGTACATAGAGACACGGAAAAGGCTCTCATGTTGTTCTAAAACATCCAACCAAAAGCGGGGCTATCATCTTTCCGAATCATGGATCCTCGGAGATGGCGTCTGGTACAATGAAATCAATCCTGAAAAAAGCAGGACTAAAATAATTGAACAAAAAAAGAGTATCCGCCTGGAGGACGGTCGGGTTGAAGTGCTGTCCACTTATTTAACCACATGCTCCAGATTTACAAGATAAACAAAGGAGGTACTATGAAAAAAATAGTTGTTAAGGTAGAGAGAACCACTACAGGATTCTCCGCCTATGCAGAGAACTATCCGGCATATACTACAGGAAGATCTTCTGCTGAATTGATTAGGAATATGATCGATTCAATCAACACATATTTCGAAGCTGAAAACATAAAGAAGAAAGTGACTAGCAAAGATTTAACTTTTGAAATTGAACTTTCTAGCGTATTCGAAGTATTTCCAATCAATGTTAAGGCCTTGTCCTCAAGGATAGGCATGAACTACACACTTTTATCCCAGTACGCTACTGGAAAAAAAACACCTTCACCTAAACAAACAGAGAAAATCATAGACGGCATTCACGAAATCGGAAGAGAATTAATGGAAATAAACCTGGTCTAAAAAGATCGTGAGATATTAAAATGCATTGCTAAGCGTACATTTAATACTCCTTCACCGGAACAAAATCACGCTTCAATGTTTCGCATACGTGACATTTGTATTGCTCGGGAAGTTTCTCGAATGGCGTACCCGGCGGAATGTTTGCTGCAGGATCGCCATATTTTTTATCGTAGATCGTGAGGCAGTTGCTGCACTGATAGCTGGTAGCGGATCCGTTAAGATGAACTTCCTCTTTCTTCTCGGCAATTTTTTCTTTTTCAGGATTAAGCTGCCTGAAATACATTTTGCTCAACTCGATAAGCAATGCTGGTATTATTTCTTTCTTAACACCCCGCGCATAGGTGAGGTATAAAAAGTTATTGGGATTGAAATTTTTGGCGTACAGAATATTGTAACGTTCGCCAGGCAAAGCATCGGCTGTCTTTACTTTCTCAATGACAATGGATGTAAAGAAAAATGAATCACGACCTGTCTTTATAGTGAATGTTAAACCATGTGTACTGATATCCTGCAAATCAAGCTCACGCACCAGGAAGCGTTTCAACTCCAGCGCTTCACGATCAATAACGGGAAGATGCCAGTTCAGCTCCAGCGATGAGTGACGTTCATTAATACCGAACTTACCCATCAGCTTCTCCCATCGAAT
>DATCRE010000177.1:0-8195 GCA_036569145.1 Cyclobacteriaceae bacterium | reverse complement strand
GTACATCAACATGCTTTCTTTGGTTATTTGCAAGAGCATTACCCGGAGTGGTATGAAACTATTGGAAAAGTGTGTAACGAAGAAATACTTTTCAATAAAGAACTGAACCCGAAAGTTTTAAAGAAAGGATTGGATACCTTATATGGCATTCAGCTTGATCTTTCAAATGTAAAAGTATATTCAAAAACATTAGAAGAGTATGAGCAGGAGCGGAGCAATCATCGTGAAGCGATAGCTGCGCTCAATCATGCCTTTCTCGAATTTCGCGAAGCACAGGCGCACGATGAGCAAAACAAGCTTGCCGCCATCAGCAGAAAGTCGGCTCAGCTCAAGAACGAGATCACGCAGCTTGAATATGAGGCCGCGCAAGATGAGCAAAAAGAAAAGCAATACAATCTTGATCTTCATGAGTGGAAACGGCAGGGAGAAGCTCAGCGCGAGAAAGAATTAATTGAAGTCTACACGCAACAGGAGACTCTCAAAAAAGAAATAGCAGCACAAATACAAAGTATCTCAGAACTTGATGCTGTGCTAAAGAAAAATATCAATCAGCTTCAAACCAATATTAACGACAAGCTGGTTAAGCTTAATAAAACTTTTGAGAAGGAAGTTGAAAAAATAAAAGACCAGAAAGAGGAGAGAGTTAGTGAATACGAAGCACGCAAAAGCAAACTTCAAAAAGAAAAGTCAATTGTTTTAAAGAAGAAGGGGATTGATGACACACACATCAAGAAACTGAAAGAAGAAATTGATTCGATTAAAGACGCTTTGAATTATCTTGAGAAGAATGCTGAACTTCTCAACGACTATCGCAAAGATAAGCGTGAGCTTTTTGATAAAGTTGAAGAGTTCAGAAGAGAAAAAGAAAAGCTTGAAGAACGCATAAAACAATCAGACAGAGAGTTTGCGTTAGAGAAAGAATCCTTTAAAATAAAAAGATCACAGCTTGATAAAGATTGCTCTGCACTGGCAGAGTCGCTCAAGAAATACATAGAAGGTCTTGAACACTTTGAGCGTCACTTTAAGGAACGGGCTTTATACGATCGCCTGCGCCATATCATTGAAGCTGCCACGGCAGAACATGTCGAAGCAGGCATTGTGGGCCTGTGTTCACTGCTTCTTTCTAATGATGTTGAATTCCATAATCAATTTGAAAAGTTCAGAGGCAATATTTCTGAGTTTGCTGGTCGATTCAGAACGGATAATCACTTAAACTTTAAAATTAACCAGCAGGGTGGTGATGCCGAGTATGAACGCTTTGCATCTTATCTACAAGAGTTCTACAACGAGAATAAAATTCAAACCTCCATTGCCGAAGTTGCCAAGAGTCACGGTATGCTCATCGATGCTATCTCCAGCAAAATGAAAGCGCTCACCGAGCATAAAGGCCGCATCAATAAAATGATCAGCAAAATGGAAGCTGACTTCAGCAAAGCTTCTTTTGAAGGTTCGAGGCTTATTGAATACATCAAGTTAAAATCAGAAGACAGTGAGAATAAAGTGCTTCGTAAACTTCAGAAGATAACGGAGTTCAGAGAGCAGAATCCTTTTCTCTATGGTGAGGCCAACTTGTTTAACCAGAACAATAAAGCCAAGAGTGAGATTGACAGACGCTCCGTAGAATTGCTAAATGACCTTCAGAAAACTATCACCGAAGAAAAGTATGAAGAGATTCGGGTGCAGGATCTTTTTGAATTACGATTCAGAATTAAAGAAGGTAAGAATGATACTGGCTGGATTGAAAAGATTGACAAGGTAGGTTCTACGGGTACTGACATGTTGGTGAAGGCTGTTATCTACATCACGTTACTCAACGTGTTCATTAAAGAATCAACAGAGAAGACGGCGCGTAATTTCAGGGTGCATTGTATTATTGATGAGGTGGGACAGATCTCCGCGCCTTACCTGAAAGAGCTTATCGCTTTTTCTGAAGAGCGAAACATCTGCCTGATTAATGGTTTACCAAATGAGAGCAAGCTGGAAACACATTACAACTACACCTACAAGTTCAGAAAAGATTCGCATGGTTTCGTGAAAGTAGTTCCGCTATTGACGATGAGCATTGAACCGTAATATGCTGCTATGAAAATACAACAGGGCTTTGCTGATCTTTTACAACAAATGATTGACGGACATCAGCCTGGTTATGGATTGTTTCAAGGTTCAAATCGCAAAATGCTCGAACAGTTCATTAACGATGGTGTGCTTGATTATATCCCAATAGGAACTCAGCAAAAGAAAATATTCTGCCCTGATCATAATAATCTTAGAAGCTATCTGCATAATAAGTATGGCATTCCATCGCTTGAAAATTATATAGTCTTTCTTGATAGCGAAAACACAAGCCGCAGTGATGCTGTAAAAGCTACTTCAAATTCAAAATTTAAAAATGTAAAACTGTTCGAAGGTTTTTTGGTGAACGCTTACACTGAAATACAATGCCAATTAAACGGTAAAGATTTTCTTGTAAAGCCGGAGCAGGGCACTTTCATTTTTATTAACGACTACAAAAACTTTTCTATTCCCGAGGATATTACTGTTGTTGGAGTTGAAGGCTTTGAAAATTTCAGAGACATTCAACGTCAGCAGTATCTGTTTAAAGACATCAAGCCGCTCTTCCTCTGGCGATACCAGAACAGCACCTCCATAGCCAACTGGCTTAAGCTGATTCCAAATAACTATCTTCACTTTGGAGACTATGATCCAAAGGGATTGCATATCTACCTGGCAGAGTTTGCCGATAAGATTGGCGTTGATCGCTGTCGTTTCCTCGTTCCTGAAAACCTGGAAACGTTGATGATAGAATCCGGAGAGAAAGTATTATATGAAGACCAGGTTGATAAACTGAAGAACTTTGATTTCTCAGAATTTGAAAATGTTCATGACGTATACAAGATCATTACAAAGTATAAAAAAGGTCTTGCCCAGGAAGTGCTAATTCAGTAATCGTTTGAGTAGACGACTTGATTTCATAACGCAAAAGTCTGGCTAAAATTAGTATCGCTCAGTTTCAGCGCTAAACTGAAATAGTTATATTTGATTAACATGCCTTATTCAATCCTGTTGCAGTTATGAGTAAAATGACACGTGAAGAGAAGCTTTTCAGAAATGAAAGCAAAGTGCTTGATGAGTATAAGCGTTTCAATGCCGAAGAGAGATCAATGGAAGAAACGAAAGAAGCGCTTAAAGCACTCACTGCAAACTATGAGAATCTCCTTAACCAGACTCGCTTTCTAACCTGGATAAGTGGAAGGCTTGAACGCAAACTGCAACGAACAAACCGCGAGCTGAGTGAGAACAACAACACACTTCAAAATACACTCAACGCATTAACAAAAGCAGAGGCCAGCAAAAGTGCGTATGCCATTATCTATTCCGTTGCTATTATGCTGTTTGTTCTGGAGCAATTTTTTGTTGATCCACTTATAGCTATGGCAGGAGGTAATGCCGGCTATGGCATTTTAATAAAGCTGGGCATCGTGCTTCTTCTTAAAGTATCAGAAGGAGTAATAGAGAAAAAGATCACCAAGCAAAGTAAATTGTCAACAGTAGTTTCCTAATGCCTATTTTGAAAACTACTTTGCAGTACGCTCAACTTCGCGTAGGTTATCCATCTTCTTATTGCGTAGGAATTCAGTAATACCTTCAAAGTGTTCTTTGATGCGTTTGTTGCCAAACTCAAAAACCTTATTCGCCAGTCCATCAAGGAAATCGCGATCGTGCGATACAAGAATGAGCGTGCCATCAAATGCTTTAAGCGCATCTTTCAGAATATCCTTGGTCTTGATGTCAAGGTGGTTGGTAGGCTCATCGAGAATGAGGAGGTTAACAGGCTGAAGCAGTAACTTGATCATAGCAAGTCGTGTTCTTTCTCCTCCTGAAAGCATCTTCACCTTTTTATCAATAGCATCGCCGCTAAACATAAAGGCGCCGAGAATATCTTTAATCTTGGTGCGAATGTCGCCTTCAGCAATCTGGTCAATTGTTTCGAAAATCGTTAAATCCTGATCCAGCAATGCTGCCTGGTTTTGGGCGAAGTAGCCAATCATACAATTGTGCCCGATCTGCAGCTTACCATCAAAATCAATTTCGCCCATGATAGCTTTCACAAGCGTAGATTTTCCTTCACCGTTTTTACCAACGAAAGCAATTTTCTCACCGCGTGAAATAGTAAGGCTTACATCATTAAAAACAGTATGATCGCCATAACGTTTTGTCAAACCATCGATGGTAACAGGATAATTACCAGAGCGTGGAGCAGGAGGGAACTTCAGATTTAAAGCAGAGGTATCCACTTCATCAACCTGTACAATCTCAATTTTCTCAAGCATCTTCACCCGCGACTGTACTTGTAGAGTCTTGGAGTATGTGCCTTTAAAGCGTTCAATAAATTCCTGTATATCCGCTATTTGTTTGGCCTGATCGTCAAACTGTTTTTGCTGTTGCTCACGTCGCTCTTTGCGCAGTTGGAGATAATGGGTGTAGTTAGTTTTGTAATCGTAAATGCGGCCCATAGTAACTTCAATGGTCCGGTTAGTAAGGTTATCGACAAAAGTCTTATCGTGACTGATTACAATAACAGCCTTTGCATTGTTGATCAGAAAATCTTCAAGCCACTGAATAGATTCAATGTCCATGTGGTTGGTAGGCTCATCCAGCAGAATCAGGTCAGGCTTCTGTAACAGAATTTTAGCGAGCTCAATCCGCATGCGCCATCCACCACTAAACTCGCTGGTTGGTCGGGTAAAATCAGAACGTAGAAAACCAAGTCCCATCAGGGTTTTCTCTACAGCATCGTCGTAATTAATATCTTCGATAGAATAGAACTTCTCACTGAGTTCAGATACCTGTTCAATAATTTTGCTATACTCATCAGATTCGTAATCCGTGCGGGTTTCCAGTTGATGGTTGTAATCATCAATCTGCTTTTTCATGTCTAGAATTTTGGAGAAAGCCTTTGAGGCTTCTTCAAATACAGAGCATTTATCCTCTGTAAGCAAATGCTGCGGCAGGTAAGCAATAACGGCATCTTTAGGAGCAGAAACTTTACCACGGGTTGGCTTGCTGGCCCCGGCAATGATCTTCAGCAGCGTGGACTTACCCGCGCCGTTTTTACCCATAAGGGCAATTCGATCGTTTTCATTAATGTTAAAGGTGATGTTGCTAAAAAGAGGTGAGCCATTAAACTCTACACTAACCGCGTCAACTGATATCATTTCGTTTGAAAATAAGGCGCAAAGATATTATTTATTTTCATTTTAATATGAGGAGCTCGGGAGTAAGATCGGCATGACTTTTTAGACTTCTTTTTAAAAATTACAGTGTGCTAGCTTATAACAAAATGGCCGGGTTGCCTATCTTAGCAACGGTAATAAAAGATGAAAAAGGTTTTAATCGTTGCAGCCGGCATTATTGCTGTGATCCTGGTTGCCATTCCTGTTATTTTCTTTGTTTTTAAAGATGAGATCCGGGCAACTGCCGAACGGGAGATCAATAAGCAGATTAATGGAAGCGTTTCCTTTTGCGATCTTCACATCAGCATCCTTCGTGATTTTCCCAATTGTACTATAATACTTGAAGATGTTGTCGTAAAAGGTAAAGGTGAATTTGTAGCTGATACCCTGGCAAGAGCCAACGAGCTGAACATCGAATTGAAAACTTCAAGCCTGCTGGGCGGTAATGCCATTGAAGTGAAGAGCGTAAATGTTGTGCGCCCCGTCATCCATCTTGAATTACTGAAAGATGGCAACTCCAATTACATGAGCCTGATCAAGCTTACGCCATCGACAACCGAGCCCACTGCGAATCCGACGAACGAAGTTACATTGTCCCTCGATGAAATCTCCATTGAAAACGGACAGCTCTATTACCAGGATGATCTTGATAATTTATACATGCACGTTGACGGACTTCATTATTCCGGCAAAGGTGATTTCAAGAATGATGTATTTGATCTTCAAACGAAAACTGAAATCAAGAGCCTTACCTTTGATTATGGAGCCGTGCGTTACCTGGCACAGAAACAAGTATGGGCCGACATGATTCTTTCGGTTAACATGGCCACGCAGAAATATACATTGAAAGAAAACACAATCCAGATCAATCATTTTAAATTCGGAATTGATGGTGCTGTGACTGTGCTCGATAATGCTTTTGATATTGATCTGAAATTTAAAACCAAAGAAACGGCTTTCAAAAACATATTGTCGCTTATACCGGGTGTGTTTATGGAAGACATCAAGCAGATAAAAACTTCGGGCGATCTCGCTTTTGATGGCTATGTAAAAGGGCGCTATGCTACAGACACTTTGCCTCCGTTTATGGTAAATGTTAAAGTGAGCAATGCCATGTTTAAAATTGACACCTTGCCTTCACCTGTTGAAAACATTCAGCTTGATCTTGTTGTAAAGAACAATTACTTCACGACCGATAGCCTGGTGTTTGATCTGAAAGCGTTTCATGTTGATATGATGAACCATCCTATACATGGGCGTTTTATGATTAAAGGTTTCCCTGAGTATTTTATTGATACAGATATCATGGCCGATCTTGATCTTGAGCAATTAGAAAAGATGTATCCGATAAAAGGGTTCGATATGAAGGGAAAACTGAAAGGTGAGTTGAAGGCAAGAGGAATATACAGAGTGGCGCTTTCGCACGATTCATTAAATCATCATAACCTGGCTGCATTGCCAGTATTTTCTACCAATCTCACCGTAACCGATGGCAAATTTCAATACGACAGTTTACCACGCGCATTAGAGAATGTAAACTTCCACCTTACAGCTTCTAATAAAACAGGGAAGCTTGAGCATACTTTTGTTGATGTGAAAAATTTCCATCTTGATTTCGACAAGAATCCGATTCACGGATTCATTAAAATTTCAGGATACAATGATTACACGCTCGATACAGACATCAAGGCTACAATTGATCTTGAAGATCTGGAAAAAATTTATCCGATAGATAATGTTGTGATGAAGGGATTACTAAATGTCGATATTGAATCGAAAGGGATTTACAGTGCGAACAAAAAGAAATTTCCACTCATTGATGCAGTGCTCAGCCTTAATAATGGTTATCTGAAAACAAGCGATATGCCAGAGCCTCTTGAGCATGTACACTTTCAAGGCGAGGCTAAGAATACAACAGGAAACTGGCGCAATACCAGCTTCATGATTAATCAATTAACATACACATTAGAGAACGAACCCTTTTCAGTAAAGGGTAGCCTCTCTGATTTGGAAAATTATAATTATGATCTGACCATAAAAGGTCTTATTGATCTGGAGAAGCTATCGAAAATTTATCCGGTAAAAGGTTTTCGTTTAAAAGGTTTGCTCGATACTGATATGGAAGCTAAAGGAAGCGTTGCTGATATAGAAGCTGGCCATTATGATAATATAAAATCAACTGGAAGTTTAGAGATAAAAAATCTTGAAGTGTCAGGCTCAGCCTTACCAGAAGCAGTGCGTATTGACGATGCGCTGTTCACCTTCACACCAACGAAAATTGTGCTTGACCGTTTTAAAGGTGAATTTGGAAAGAGCAATCTGAAAATAAGCGGAAGCCTTACTAACTATATGGCTTTTGCTACACGCACCGACGATGTTATTACAGGTGATCTGAATCTTATATGCGACACGCTTGATTTGAATGTATGGAACAAACCAGCTCCGGTGAAATCAGGCTCAGCTAAAGTGAAAACTGTCGCTGCATCTAAGCAGGCATCAACAACAGCCTGGATGGTTCCGCGTAATATTAATTTTAAATTCGATTCAGAGATAGCACATGCATACTTTATGGACATGGACATCTCCAAACTTAATGGTGAAATTAAAATTAACGATGGTGTATTGTCACTTCACGAAACAGGTTTTAATTCACTCAATGCAAGCTTCAACCTGAGTGGCGATTATGATACTCGAAATGTGGTTCATCCAACATTCGATTTTGATCTTAACATTAAAGAGCTTGATATCAACAAAGCTTATAAGGAGATTAAGTTGGTGCGTGATCTTGTTCCTGCGGCGGAGCATACCTTTGGTCAGCTCTCAGTAGATTATAAACTGAAGGGAGAACTTACTTCGGATATGATACCCAAAACAGAAACACTTATTGGTGGAGGTGAAGTGCAGATTGCCAATGCCCAGATTAATGGCATGAAGATCTTTGAAGAGATCAGCAAAGCGGCC
>DATCRE010000176.1:0-3431 GCA_036569145.1 Cyclobacteriaceae bacterium | reverse complement strand
AGGCAAACGATGTATAATGTATCGTGTGAAAGTTTTTGTTTAACAAGGCGATAAACATTGCCGTGATATTCAATTTCACCATCAACCCGATCAAAGGTATCCTGATCTTCCTGGTAAGGTAAGGTCATGGGTACTTTGATGGTAAAGGTTTCGGCCTCGGCATAGTCATCTGCATCAAGGCGTTGAATTAAGTCTTGTGAGGTCTTGTATCGTAATCCTATAAAAATGCCGTAAAATCCCAGCACATTAAAGAGCAGGAGAATGATAAGCGATATAGAAATCAGTTTTCTCACGGTGCAGAATCAAAACATAGTTACCAAAAAATATGATCATTTTCAAAATGACTATGACTTCTGCATACGTTGTAATGAAGATAAAACAGTATTAAAGGGGCACAAAAACCACTTTCTTGGTTTCAAAAAAATCTTCTTTGAAGTAGGTTGGCAGGTCAAATAACTGGTACATGCGCTTTAGTTCGCCCAATTCTTCAGTGAGGTCGCCACCCTTTAAGTAGAGTATGCCATTATCCATATCGTGGATGGATTTGGCTTTTACTTTATTGTTGATCCAGCCATAGAACTCTTTAATGCGAGTCACGGCACGACTTACTATAAAGTCATACTCGCCTTTAATTTGTTCAGCCCTGATCTGTTCGGCACGAACATTTTTCAATCCCAATCCCTCAGCAACATTTTTTACTACTGTGATTTTCTTACCAATAGAATCGACCAGATGAAATTGTGTTTCTGGAAATAGAATGGCCAGGGGAATGCCTGGAAATCCTCCGCCTGTGCCGACATCTAAAACAGAAGCACCAGGTTTAAAAGAATTTACTTTAGCAATGCCAAGGGAGTGCAGTACATGATTGATGTATAAATTATCTACATCCTTACGAGAGATGACATTGATCTTGTCATTCCAGTCTTTGTATAAAGGATAGAGTTGTGCGAATTGTTTTTTCTGTGTTTCCGATAGGTTCGGAAAGTAGTGAGATATGATTTGTGAAGATTCCAAATGCGATAATTATTCTAGCTAATAAAAAGTAATTCAATATCAATAATTTTATTAAAGTCTTTATCAGTGGTGAGAAGTGGCAAATGAAGATATTTAGCTGTAGCAGCGATTATTGCATCAGGTAGTTTGAGACGATATTGTCGTCTTAGTTTAATTGCCTCTGATTTAATTTTGTGATTGAATTCAACTAAGATGCAGTTATCAATCAATGACTTCAATATCTTAATGTTTTCAGGAGATAAACCTGGTTTGCTTAAGAGTTCCATCTCCGTAATGAATGAAACAAAAAGTACTTTTCCTTGTAAAAAATCGGTAATAGATTCATCACCATTACCTAGGTGAATTAGAATGTTTGTATCAACAAGATAATCACTACCACTCATCTCTCAACTTTTTCTGATAGTTAAGAGGATCACCAAAAATACCCTTTAGTTTACCTGAAAATTTCCTGGCATCAAAACCTTTCTTGTCGCGTTTCTTTAACAATTCTTTCTCAGCCTTTTCAAGCTTTGCTTTAGTTAATGGCTTTTTTATTTTAACAACCATAAAAATATGCTTTGCTTAAAGTTACGAAAATACCTGATCCTTTGAGGAATCAAGGATTGTAAACCTATATATGATCTCTCTTATTCTTCACCATCTCAAACATCAACTCGCGAGCGCGGTGAAGCTGGGCTTTTACAGTACCAAGAGGTGCTTCAAGTTCAACGGCGATCTCTTCGTATGAAAGTTCATTGAAGTAGCGAAGACGCACAAGCTTCTGATATTTAGCAGGTAATTTATCTACAAAGATTTGAACCAACTCTGCCTTCTGGGCTTTGATTGTTTCTTCCTGCGGATCAAGGTTCTCATCTTCAACATCAATCCCAACAGATTGTCCGTCGTCATCGGTATAAGTATTCTCAATGCTCATGGTATTGAGCTTCTTCTTGCGGATGAAATCGATCGTATTATTGGTGGCGATGCGAAACAACCAGGTGCTGAATGTGAAATCTTTTTTAAAACGGTGAAGACTGCGGAATGCTTTGGCGAAGGATTCTATGGTAAGATCTTCGGCATCGTCAACATTGCGCACCATTTTCAGAATCATGTGGTACACAGGGCGCTTGTAGCGCTGCATGAGCTTGGCAAAGGCGGCATCATCTCCTCCGACAGCTCTGTCTATCAGACGGAAATCTTCAATGGCTTTATCTGAAAAGTCGCGTTTTAATTCCTCCATTGCACTTTTTTAGTTAGTAACGTAATCACGCCCGTAGAAATATAGTAAATGGAATAAAGAAAATCTAAAACCACTACAGGCCAGGCTTCAAACTTATCTCCAAGGCTTTTAGATGCATAATGAGTGGTAAGTATCAGCATAATAATGCGCAGCAACAGTGCGCCTAGTACGTAATAAACAAGGGTTGATGTGAACGAGACAACCAACAGAGGAAGTCCTGTAAACCAAATGGCTATCCACGTGGTCACAAACAATCCAAGCAATAACCGGTCCTTGAAGCGATACAACTTTCCAACGGATAAATGCCTGACTTTCTGTCTGAGATATGATTTCAGGGTGGTTTCGGGAATAGAATAAACCAGCGCATCAATGCCCGATACCGTAACCGTATTCAGGCCGGTAGCATATTGATTAACAAATAGATCGTCGTCGCCGCCGGTAATGTGTAACAAATGATTGAAACCCTTTTTTTCGAGAAAGAACGATTTACGATAGGCGAGGTTACGTCCTACACCCATATACGGTTTTTTTAATATGGCCAGCCCAAGGTATTGTATCGCTGTAATGAGAGCTTCAAATCGTATAAAACGATTAAGGAAACCTGGATTTATGGTATAAGGTGAGTACCCCACCACAAAAGTCGTTGACCCTGAAAGCTCGGCTGCCAGTGTGCGAATCCATTGATTCGTAGCTGGTCGACAGTCAGCATCAGTGAGTAAAATAGTCTCATATTTGGCTGCCTTTATCCCCAGCGTGAGAGCATATTTTTTTCCATTAACATGCGCTGGCAGATTATCTATTTTCACCATTCTCACGCGCGAATTGACACGGGTCTCCTGTAACAGGTAATCAAAAGTTTCGTCATTTGAACGATCATTTACGATAATGATCTCAAACTCAGGATAGTCTTGCTCCATTAAAAGGGGGACAAGCTCTCTCAAATTATCTATTTCATCGTGTGCGCAAATGACGATGGAGACAGGTTCGGAAGCATTTCCCTTTTCTTTTTTACGAGTAAAAGCAATCAGAAAAGCCGCGAAGAAAGCAACTTGTATTGCTACCGCGATAAAAAAGGTAATGGTGAGTACTAACAAGAGGAAACGTTTAAAAAACACAAATATAAACGTTGATTTAGACCTTTAAAGGATTTTAGCAGAATGAGCGTATTTTTGCTCCCGATTATGAAATTTCAGCTCAC
>DATCRE010000175.1:0-31300 GCA_036569145.1 Cyclobacteriaceae bacterium | reverse complement strand
CTGCTGTAGGATTTTGTGGCGAGCCAATTTTCTTCCACACTTCGTATGAGTTGCTGTGTTCATTATCAATCCGGTAGTGCGTGATTTTTACTGAGCCTGAAGGTAATCCGTTTAGTGTTACTTGAACTTGTTCAGCGGGTGCTTGCTTATCTTCGTCGTGATAATTCCAGATCATAACGGCTGCACTATGCTCATCTTTTGAAGCAAGACTACCAATATCAGTTTGTTGTCTTATGCTGGAGGTGAGTACATTGTCAAGAGCATACATTCGGGTTCCTTCTGTCGCTACTCGTTTTCCTTTCATCATACCAAACATTCGAAATACATTCAACACAGGCTTATCGACACCGTTTGTTGCCAGATCACGAAAGCCGGCAAACCAGGGTTGGTTCTCAAATTCAAATGACCATGAAACTGCTCCCAGCAAATTCATGTTATACCTGTCGGCTAAAAAATAATGACGTGCAAATGCTGCAGCGGTGTAACTGGAATACATCGTTCCGTTTCTGTATGCATTTTCAGGATTGGTCTGCATACCACATGCTGCACAACCTTCAGGATCGGACTCACCAATGATAATAGGAAGAGATTTTATTTGTGGATAAGCATTAATGATTTTAAAATTGTCTTCAATATTTTTTAGCTGGCGGCTTATGTCCATGCGCACTGTTCCTTCTACTACTTTCGGAGAGCCCTTGGCATGAAAAAGAACGGCATCTAATGGCGAACCAACTTGCATGGTTACGTAGTTAGTATCATAAAGACAATGTTTGAGAAAGGCATCCAGAAATTTCATTCCACCGCCAGTGACATTTGCTCCACCAATTTTTGCTGAAGGTAGCGCTCGCTTAACATTGTGGGCTGCGTAGTCATATAATTTAAAAAACTCTTCCAGGCTTCCTTTCCAGTATGCACCATCGGGTTCGTTCCAGACTTCCCAGTACCAGCTTTCTACTTCTTTGCTTCCATAACGTTCAACACAATGCTTTACCCATTGATATACAAGCTCTCCCCACTTGTTATAATCTTTTGGTGGATAGGCCCAACCTGTTTCTATTTTGCTGTAAGAAACACCGGGTTTCCAGTCATGCTGATAAGGTTGTGGGTTTATGGATAACGCTTCGGGCATAAAACCAATTTGTGCGAGAGGTTTCATGCCACGTTTTATATAGGTGTCGAATATGCTATCGAGAATTATCCAGTTGTAAACAGGATTTCCTTTTTCATCTTCCGTATAAGCGTTGGTTGATCCCCACTTCAATGCCGGAGTACCATCGCCTGATGTCAATAAATTATGAGCCCTTACATATACAGGCACAGGGCTTAACGCTGCAATTTTGGAGAGCAGTTTCTTGCCGTCTTTCATGTAGGTATAGTTCGGCTCGTCATAACCAAACCACGCCCATATAGGATGCATTGGTGCAATTTCTTTTTGAAAATTTACAGTGATAGCAGCAGGAGCCGATAGTTGTTGAGCAAATGCTCTCGCTGTCGTCAGCAAAAACAAAACGACGATAAGAAAATTTATTTTGTACAACTTGTTCAACATACGACTCATGTTTTAATCATTTAAACATTTGAGAGTAAACCGACAGGCTTTATTTGCCCGACGTTTTTATTCTGATAACTGTTAACGAATATCCCGGAGCATCATACGTAAACGATTTGCTTGCAGCAAATGATGATGTCTTCGGTAAAATGTTTTGCGGATTGTCACACGTATTTTCCATCGCAGCGTCTCCCGTAAGTATAGTTTTCGTTGCTGCTTTGGTAATAGAGCCTAAGCCAGAAAGATTCACGCGCGTTGATGTTGGTGCAGCGCCTGCATTTACAATTTTAAGAATGATGTCACCGGTTTTAGAATCCTTCACACAGGATGCAGCAAACGCATTATCACTCACAGGCGAAATTGCATTTGAAAATTGAACATCACCTTGATTAGTAGAAAATAATTGCTGTACATAATAATTAACGGTAGGACAAACCTGTGTGCCTGTGAAATAAATGAGGTTCGGATTCCATTGCGTGTGACCCTTGCGGCCAAGAAGTGGTGCATACGAAGCTAGCTTAACAATATCACCATTGCGCTCCAGTGATGTCATATAGGCTGCTTCTGCCAGCGCATTGAAAAGTTTGTTTCCCCATGAAGCGTATTCTCCAAGATAAACTTGTGAAGCCTTTCGGTTATACGTATCATATCGTTTTAGATTATCGAGGAACCACTCCGGTTTTTCATAATAGTGTTCATCGACAACAGGTATTGCTAATTGGTTGGCAATCTTCCAGCCTTGCTCGTAATCTTCACCTTGTGGTGCCGGCCCCACTGTACCTACCAATATAATTTCAGGATGCTTAGCTCGCAAAACATCGTAAATCATTTTAAATCTCTCAGCAAACACTGGTGTTATTTTATCTTCATTTCCAACGCCGAGGTACTGTAAATTAAATGGTTTTGGATGTCCGGCTGCGGCTCTCTTGGCTCCCCATGTTGATGTAACAGGGCCATTGGCATATTCAATTAAATCCAGTAGCTCCTGAATATAATTTTGCATTTCATCGAGAGGCAATCCTTTTTGTCCGGTGCCACCAATGCGCCAGGTTCCACCTGAATTTTGACAACTCACGGCAGCAGGCACAACGGGCAAAGCTTTAGCGCCTATGTCTTCACAAAACTGGAAGTATTCAAAATAACCAAGTCCCGCACTTTGATGATAGTTCCAGATATTACGTTGCTCAACACGTTGTTCAACTGGGCCAATTGTATTTTTCCAGCGATACATATTTCCTAGGCCATCACCATGTACAAGGCAGCCTCCAGGGAAACGTATAAATTTGGGTTTCAAGTCTGCGATGGACTGCGCCAGATCTGCTCGTAAACCATTGACTCTGTTCTTGAATGTATGCTGAGGAAAAAGCGAAACAACATCAAGTGCAAGCTTTCCTTTGTCTCTGGCAACGATAAGTAAGCTCGTGCTGTCATTACTTATTGTAGATGTAAGGGTTGCTGTATATTTTTTCCAGTCTTTTGTTTCTGTTGAGAAAGTTGCTTCTCCACATATTGTTCCATTTTTGGTAATCAGTTTTACCTGCATCGGAATTGTTTTATCTGAAAGCTGGCGGATAAATACAGAGAAGTCATATTTTTCTCCTGCCTTCACAACAATGCCATCGAAACCTGAATTTATCAGGCCCACTCCTTCCTGGCCTTCTTCTTCAACATTCAACACTACATAGTGTGGATTGTTTACGTGAACGGGTGAAGTCGTCTCTACTGAAATTGTACCGTAGCCATATCCCTTTGTTGTGTATTGCCATGCCGTTAACGAATTCCAGTTTTTACCTTGATTATCGCCGGGGTTATATTCAAATGAACGGTTCTGAATCAGCTCTCCATAAAGTCCACCGTCAGCGGCATAGTTTATGTCTTCAAAAAATATTCCGAAGAGATCGGGACTGATGTGCTTTGAATTTGCTGTCTGTTGTGCAGATGTGGTAAGTGCAATACATACAAATAAAAGAATGAGTAAGCTGGGTAATTTTCTAAGTGTCATGATTGGTTTTATTGTTGATCTGATTTTTTATTTTGTTAAGTCGATGGCCTTAATTCCTTCATGTGTTGGCTTTGTCTCTTTTATGCTGCCATCACTATCAAATTCCAGCTTATCAATACATACTTCGCGGTTATATCCGGCGGCTTCTCCCATGTTGATTCCTTTTGGATAATTGAATCGGTGATACACAATATACCATTCATCTTTACCAGGAATCTGGAGAATAGAATGATGACCCGTTCCATAAATGCCTGCTTCTTTATCTTTTGCAATGACAAGATTATTTGCCGGAACATTTATTTTTCCGAGAGGCGAATCAGAAGTTCCATAACGCACTTTGTAATTTTCACTTCGTGTATCATCTTCTGACCACATGAAATAATAAATTCCATTTCTGTAATTTACATACGCACCTTCCCGGAAAGTAGCATCAGGTGTAATTACTTTTGTAGTGCCCGGTTTTATTGAAACCATATCGTCATTAAGTTCGGCACCAGCCATGTATCCATTTCCCCAATACAAATAGCTCTTACCTGTTTGCGGATCGGTAAAAACATCGGGATCTATCTGTTGTCCGCCTGTAACTTCTTCAGGGCGTTTATCAATCAAAGGTTTTCCTGAATCAACGAAGGGACCTGTGGGATTATCGGCTACGGCCACACCAATTTTTTGCTCTGCGCAGAAGTAATAAAAATACTTGTATTGATTGTTAATCTTCTTTTCAATGATACATGGAGCCCAGGCGTTTTTCTTTGCCCAACTCACATCTGTAGGAAGATTTACAATGATGCCTTCGTCTTTCCAGTCCACTAAATTTTTAGAAGAGAAAACTTTAAAATATGTACCTGACCAACCGTTAAAACCATCGCTTGTAGGATACAAATAAAACATGCCAGTTTTTTCTGAATACAAAATATCAGGATCGGCATAATATCCTTCAAGTGCAGGATTGTGATATTCTTTTGCAATGGCTTCGTATGTTTGCGTTCCTCTTCCTTTTATTGTTACCGTGTATTTCACTGCCCCTGAGGTAAAGTTCTGAGCTGCTTGCGGCATAATTTCTGTTCCCGGAAATGTTATAAACTCAGGATTAAATGATTTCAGATTTGTAGCAGGCTTTACCGGAATTATAAGTCTTTTGTTTATTGTATCTAACGTTACGTTTATTTTCTTTATCGCTCTCGAATGAGCTGAAAGCATAACGTCATCATAGCTTAGCCATTTAGTAACAAGCGTTTCTTCTTCTTTGGATGTAATGGGAATTATTGTTCCATGACGTGGACGAAAGTTCATCGACATTTCATCGTCGATCAACGTAAAATTATTTAAGTCAGTGCTTTTAGTAAACTGATATTTTCCACTGCTATAAAGATCATACATCAATATCCATGCATCTGAATTGTTTAATTTGAATACGCCTGAGCCTTCAACTTCTTTATCCGTTTGTTCTAAGCGTTTGTCTTGAAAAACATAACCTTCCGTAAGTTTACCTGATACTGCTTGCTTTATGCCGGGCTTCTCTCCTGTTGCCTTAAAGAACAAATGATACTGGCCATTGTTAAAAATGATATCGCCATCAAGACATGTAGTAGTGTTATCGGGGCTGAAGAAAAGTTGTTTGGGAGCTGTTTCTAATCCACTGAAATCTTTGTTGGCATAAGCATAATACAATTTGATGGGCTGGTTGGGGAAACTCATAGACCAATAGATCATATATTTTTTCTGCTGAACATCATATATAGTCTGCGGGGCCCATACCTTGTCTATAGCGGCAAACTCAGAAAATGTTTGTGGTATGTTTACAACATGCGACTTCCAGTTAAGCAGGTCTTCAGATGTTGATAACACCATGGCATGATTGGCAGTCCATCCATTCTTTTTTGTATTCATATCGGTGGCCACCATGTAAAATGTTTTTCCATCAGCGGCACGCAAAATGTGCGGATCGCGAAGCCCGCCTGTTGAGCTTACCAGGGCCGAATTAATAACTGGCTTGTTACTATTAAGCGCCCTGTAATTATAACCATCATTGCTGATAGCGAAGCGAACGGCCTCATCATCACCGGTGAAGTATGTGAATAAATAAGCGCTATACTTTTCATTGTGTGCGGTTACATCGGGCTTATGCGCCTTTTTTGCTTTGTCTTGCTGCCCCAACGCAGGCATAAGAATACTCAACATGAAGCATAAAAAAATCCATTTAAAATAATTGTTTGTTCTACTAAAAACTGCCGGTATATGTTGCATATCAAATTCGATAAGATTTCTAGTTAGATATTTTTATTGTTTTGTACAACGGCTTTATGTTTATTGAAATCATTTCAAAATTGCGGCATAAAAATCCCGCTGATTGAAAAATAGTAGCCATTTATTTTGCAGCTATTTCATTTTGATTTTCTTTTAACAGCGCTGGTAAAACATTTTTTACTTCCTTCATTACCATCTGCCCAAAGTCTACGGTTGGATTTACAGTATTTGTATTTGAATCATGCTGCTGTTGCTTCGCATTTTGAATCATGCACGTCTTCTTCGTATTGATTCAGATGCTGGAAAACGTAGGGCTAAAGTTGGATAAAGTTGGCTGGAGAGGTCTATCAATTATGGCTCATAATAGATAAATCATGAATCTATTCTCTCATTCTAAACCGATTGAGAAAGATTTAAATCAACGGCCAGAAAGACCAATTGAAAGGCTGAATTTATCACACCTGATCTTCGCTGCCAGCTTTACAATTAACTGATTACAGGGTTCATTGGCAGTGGGCCTCAATAGCTGAATTACCTGATTTTTTTAAATCAGGATTATCCTGACAAATTCTAGTGTTTACGGAAGCAATTTTGTCTTAAAATCCTAACTCCACTCCAATCTAACTTGCGAATATTATTGAAATGATGTACTAAATCAACTTAAAGAACAGTCTAAATAACCCGATGCTTTTAGCTGAGAATAAATTCTTTACGAATGTGCGGCTGCTTTTATTTCTAATATTGCTGTTGAGCATATTGAGGCCTGGATACTCACAAACTGAGCTGAAATTTAAACGACTCACAACCAATGAGGGACTTTCTCATGGGTTGGTCTGCGCCTCTGTAAAAGATCACAAGGGGTTTATGTGGTTTGCTACCGGCGAAGGACTTAACCGGTATGACGGTTATCGTTTCACAACGTATAAGCATGATCCTGAAAATACCAAAAGCATTAGCAACAACCTGGTACGTGATGTATTTGAAGATCGTGCAGGCAACCTATGGGCCGCTACAGAAAGTGGTCTGGATCTCTTTGATCGTGAAAAAGAAATATTTATTCATCACACTCCCGGTGGCAGTGCAGTATCGGTGCGCGACATTTTTCAGGATAGCAAAAGCCGTCTATGGCTGGGTACTACAAAAGGACTTTTCTTACTCGACCCCACTACGTTAATGTCTAAGCTTTATCATTACGATGAAGACGATAAGAAAAGTCTTAGCCATAATTTCATCTATCGACTTGCGGAAGATAACGATGGTGATTTATGGATAGCCACCCAACTGGGATTGAACCGGTTTAATCCGCAAACACAAAAATTTGCGACGTATGCTCACGAAGATGGCAATCCTAACAGCATAAGTATAAACTGGATCAAGGCTGTTTTCAAGGATAGCAAAGGAAATATCTGGATTGGTACACAAGGGGCAGGCATCTCACTCTTCAATAGAAAAGAAAATTCCTTTATCAATTATAGTCACGATCCAACGAATCCGAATAGTGTAGCACACAACGACATTCTCTGTTTCACAGAAGACAATAACGGCAAGCTTTGGGTTGGCACGGAGAATGGCGGTATTAGTGTTTTTGATTATAGGAAAAATATTTTTACAACGTATCAACACGATGCTACTGATAATACAAGCCTGAGTAATAATTCTATTCATAGTCTTTACAAAGATGATATCGGAAACATCTGGGCTGGTACATGGTCTGGTGGTGTGAATTTTCTTCCACAGTTAAAAGATAAATTCATGCACTACAAGCAAGTTCCATATAACAACAATAGTTTAAGCAACAATCTTGTTTTGTGTATCACTGGTGATCACATGGGCAACATCTGGATTGGTACCGATGGCGGCGGATTGAATCGGTTGGATCGAAAGAGACAAACTTTTACACATTACAGGCACGACAGTAAGAATCCAAATTCGGCTAGCACGGATTACATTATCATTGTTGTAGAAGTTGATAATGAAACTATCGGGCTTGGCTATCACCGTGTAGGCTTCGATTTTTTTAATAACAAAAAGAATTTGTTTACGCCTTTGCTTGAAGATGGAAGCTTTCCGAGTTTCACCAACACAAGTGTGAGCATGGCGTATAGAGATCACGACGGAAATCTGTGGCTGGGAACATTTGATAACAATGGAATATGTTTTTATGATATGAAAACAAAACATATTACCTGGCATCGAAATAATCCTCAGGATAACAAAACCATTGGTGGAAGTTTTATCTATGCACTGGCAGAAGACAGGGAAGGAAATTTATGGCTGGGAAGTGATAATGGACTGGATTTATTCGACAGGAAAAATAACCAATTTATTCATTATCGAAACGATCCGGGAAATAAACAAAGCCTGAGTCATAATACTGTTCGCTCCGTTATGGAAGACAGTCATGGCAATCTCTGGCTTGGTACCGATGGTGGTCTCAATTTCTTTGATCGAAAAAACAACACATTTACTACTTATACCGAAAAAGATGGTTTGGCGAATAATGCTATCTATGGTGTTCAGGAAGATGCACATGGTAATCTCTGGTTCAGCTCTAACAAAGGACTTTCAAGATTTAATCCTGTAACAAAAACATGTCGCAATTACGATGTAAGCGACGGGCTTCAGGATAATTCATTTAAGCCCAATGCCTGGTATAAAACCACTGATGGTGAAATGTACTACGGTGGTGTCAATGGCTTCAACGTGTTTCATCCCGATAGCATAAAAGACAATACTTTCGTTCCGCCTGTATGGATAACAGACTTCCAGGTATTCAACAAACCTGTTGTTATAGATAGTAGGAATTCTCCTCTGAAAAAACCGATCAGCGAATCAAAAGAAATCAGGCTCACCTATAAACAGTCTGTTTTTTCGTTTGAGTTTTCAGCGCTTAATTATACGCTGTCAGAAAAAAACCAATATGCTTTTATGTTAGAAGGTTTTGATCAGGGATGGAATTATAGTGGTACACAACGTAAGGCTACTTACACAAATCTTGATCCGGGAGAATATACCTTTCGTGTAAAAGCAAGCAACAATGATGGCATCTGGAATGAGGAAGGCACTTCTATTAAGGTTATTATAACTCCTCCCTTCTGGGAAACCTTATGGTCTAAAACACTGATCGTATTATTCATTGCCGGATCTGTTTATAGTATCTTCAAAATAAGAGTAAATGCTATTAAAGCTCAAAAAGCTAAACTGGAAGAACAAGTAAGAGTGCAGACTGCTGAAGTTATAGCACAGAAAGATGTGTTAGAGGCCCAGGCTGAAAACATGCAATCACTAAATGAAGAGCAGCAGGCGCAAACAGAATATCTTCAAACATTAAATGAAGAACTTCAGCGTCAGAAGGAAGAAATTATAATTCAGCGTGAAGAAGCCGACAATGCGCGCCATGAAGCCGAACAAGCTAATAAAGCCAAAAGTATTTTTCTGGCTACCATGAGCCACGAGATACGAACGCCTATGAATGGAGTGCTTGGTATGGCTTCGTTGTTGGCCGAGACTTCGCTCACCACTGAGCAACGTGAATATACTGACACCATCATTGGAAGCGGAGAAGCCTTGCTTGTTGTTATTAACGATATACTCGACTTTTCAAAAATAGAATCAGGCAATCTTGATCTCGACAATCATTCTTTCAACTTGCAACAATGTGTAGAAGAGGTAATGGATGTTTTCGCTGCCAAGGTAGCACAGAAGGGCTTGGATCTGATTTACCAGATCGATTACCAGATTCCTATACAGATTATAGGTGATAGTCACCGACTCCGACAGATACTACTTAACCTGATTAGCAATGCCATAAAATTTACTCAACGCGGAGAAATTTTTCTGAAGATAGATTTGATAAACATTCAGAACAATGACCTGGAGCTGGCTTTCCATATACGTGATACCGGCATTGGTATACCTGAAGATAAAATTTCAAGATTGTTTAAATCATTTTCACAGGTAGATTCTTCTACTACCCGTAAGTATGGTGGCACTGGTCTGGGGCTTGTCATCAGTCAGAGACTGATTGAGTTAATGGGAGGTTCTATTAGTGTAGAAAGTCAGCAGGGTATTGGTACTACTTTCAGTTTTACAATAAAGAGCTCCGTTAGCCAGGAATCTGTCCGGCAGTATGTGCATTTCAATCATGCCGGAAATGAAGGTAAAAAAGTATTGGTGATAGACGATAACACTACAAATCTTGCTATACTGAAAACACAACTTGAACAATGGAAGCTTACACCTACTCTGGCAAATTCGGGAAAGCAGGCGTTAGAGATATTAAAATACGATGAAGAGTTTGATCTTGTGATTACCGATATGCAGATGCCAGATATGGATGGTGTTGAACTTTCGCAGCTTATCAAAGCAAAATATACTCGGCTACCTATTGTATTGCTCAGTTCTGTTGGCGATGAAAGCAAAAAGAAATACCCTGACCTCTTCAACGCCATACTAACCAAGCCGGTAAAACAACAGCAGTTGTCAAAAGTTATTCATTCAGCATTAAGACCTGATGGATCTATCGTTACCGTTGAAACTCAAAAGCCAAAACAAATACTCTCTGAAGAATTTGCAGAAAAATATCCTGTTCGTATCATGATTGCCGAGGATAATCTTGTAAATCAGAAACTGGCTATTCGTGTACTGAATAAATTAGGGTATAAGAAAATTGATATTGCTCAAAATGGTTTAGAAGCTATTGAAAAATTAAAGCAACAATTTTATGAAATAATTTTCATGGATGTGCAGATGCCTGAGATGGATGGCATGGAAGCTACACGCCGAATACGTGCAACAACAACAAGTGAACGACCAGCTATTATAGCCATGACTGCCAACGCCATGGAGAATGACCGCGAAGAATGTTTGCAAGCCGGTATGGATGATTACATCAGCAAACCCATTAAGCTTGAAACACTAGTGAGTGTACTTGAAAAATGGGCTTCGATGGTTAGAGTATGAAATTCATGAATGCGTTATAGATCAGGAATAACCCTAAGCAATTACTTCTTCAGGAGTAAAGCTCGTTGATGAACAGCATCACTATCAGCAGGATCTAATTGAATAACATCGGTGAATTCTTTTACAGATTCATCTTTATGACCAGACTCTGAAAGTAAGATGGCAAGATTATAATGCGCACGCGCATTGCCTGGTTCAAGTGCAATGGCATTTCGATAAGTCTTCTCTGCTTCTTCTTTTTTACCTTGCTCATCAAGCACATTGCCCAGATTTATTAAAGCAAGCGCATCATCAGGATTCATGCGAACAGCTTCTCGAATTTTCTTTTCAGCTGCCGTCAGCTTACCTACACTCGCCAGATAAATGCCATAGCTGGTAAGAATCTGTGCTCGTTCTTTTTCGTGTTTGTCACCTGGCTGCATGTGAAGTAAAAATTGAAAATCTATTTCCTCTAACCCCTCAGGAGGTTTGCTGCCCCACTCTGGATTTTGATAGACACGATTTACTTTAGCTTTTAATCTTTTTACTTCAATATCAAGCCTGGTATCTCCTGAAAGCTCATAAGCTTTTGTGAAAGCCTGCTCCGCCATTGCGAAGTTCTCTTCCTTTACAAATTCATCTCCCATGGAAACGTATTGCTGAATAACCCGCCTGGATTGATAACGGTCCCACTGATCTTGTAATGAAGGAATAAAAAATGCCAGGATCATTATTGATGCACTACTTATGCTCACCAGCAAAGGCCAGATTCTTCGTCGCAACAGATTTTTGATTTTCATTCCACTACTTGTTTTGTGTTCAATCAAACATGTACATTAATTATTTTCTTCCTCTTCTTCGTAATCCTCTTCAATTTCTTCTTCCTCACTTTCTTCAATATCATCAGCTTCCGTTTTTCCATTTTCAGCCGAATGTGCAAAGGTGGCATACCAACCGTCCTTATGTAGTAATTCAGTCGGTGTTCCTTCTTCTATAATTTCACCGGCCGAGAGAACAATAACATAGTCTGCATCACGCACCATCGAATACCGATGAGCTATAACAATTACAGTGCTCTCTTTACGAATTTCTTCAATGGTTTTCTTAATCTCTATTTCAGTGGCATAGTCAAGATTAGCGGTAGCTTCATCCAATATCAAAATACGTGGCTTAGAAACCAGGATACGCGCAATTTGTATACGCTGACGTTCACCAACTGATAATCCCATGCCGTTCTCTCCTACACTCGTACTGAGCCCATCAGGTAATCTTTTCAATGTGTGTTGCATGCCGGCACTCAGCGCTGCCTTCATCACTTCTTCATCCGTTGCCTCCGGTTTTTTATACCTGATATTATCAGCAAGTGTGCCGCGGAATATCGCACCATCAGCTGCCACCATACCAATCTGACTTCGAACAGAAGAAGGGCTTTGTCCTGAAATCAGTACATTATCAATGAAGATCTCTCCTTCAGAAGGCTCATAAAGTTTCATGAGCAAATCAACGGCAGTAGTTTTTCCTGCGCCAGAAGTACCAACAACAGCAGTAACTTTGCCAGGCTCTAGTGTAAACGAAATCCCTTTTAATATTTCACGCTCAGCAGAATAACTGAAGTGAACCTTTTTGAATTCAACTCTTCCCTTTGTGATTGTAAGATGTCCACCATCTTTTTCTTCAACGCCATTATCTAAAAGTTTAAAGGCACGTGAAATGGAAGCAATGTTCTGCTGAAGATTTACCCATAGACTGGTAAGTGAATCAATAGGAGAATAAAGACGATCCAGGTAAGCTACAAACATTACAACATCCCCGGGCGTAAGTTTATGCTCCAGGGTAAGATAGCCACCATAACCAAGTACAAGAGCTGCGGCTATCTGCATCAACGCATTCTCCCAGAATACATATTGGTTGCTTAACTTCGATCTTTTAACATAGTCAACGTAAGCATCATCAGAGACCTTTTTCAAATTGTCAGCCTCGCGTTGCTCTGCTCCTGAAAGTTTTACAGTCTTTATGCCTGTGAGTGCATCCTGCATGTGTGATGATACATCTTCCCAACGTTCATAGTATGCAGATAACCCTGTTTCCAATTTGTTAGCCGACCTCCAGGCTATCAATAAGTAAAAAGGAATTACAGCAACAGCTAGTAATGTAAGCGTAACATTTTGCCAGAACATAATTACCAGTATACCAAAAAGACTTATCAGCTCTGGTAAAATTTGTTGTGAGAACCCGTTAACAATAGCCGATACTTCTTCTGACTGATTAATTTGCTTGGCAATAGCAGCACTTGATCGCTTGCTAAAAAAACCTAACGGCAGCCTCAACACATGTACAAATGTGCGTTGTATAAAATTCTGCTCCACGAGACACGAAAGCTTAACATTCAGATTCTCTCCGAGTAAGGTGAGCAAATAGCCAACCATGTTAACAAGAAAAATAAGTCCAACGGCCCACAGTAATGTTTCAAGAGCTTCCTGGGGAGATCGTTCGGCAACATGTCCTTTACGATGAGGTTCTTTTATTCTTATCGGGGTGGATTTTTTATGAAGAGCGTTTGTGACAGAGGTGTTTTTATTTTCATCATCAAAGTGAGCTCGTGTATCTTCTTTAGCCTGGCGCACAAACAACCCTGCCACATCGTTAATGGCCTCACGATAAATCATTGGTTCCACAAGATTAGCCCCGGTGCTGAGCAGACCAATGAATACTATAAATAAGAATTTGCTTTTATGAGGTAAGATGAGCCGAAAGAGATGTTTCCAGGCGCTCCTTTTTGAATGTGACTCCATTGATGTTTACTATTTGTAATTGTACAATTGAATGCATTGCACTATTGCATAACGTCGATAAACGTAATCTGATATAGCAACGTTGCTAAATAATAAACGTGTGGTTTGATCGGTTATCTGCGCGTGTGGAGCGGATAAAAAAATCTCTGAAGAGAAATGAATGTCTGCTTCAGAGATTTCAATTTGTTATAATAATATTAAAAAGAATAAGTCACACCCACCAAAATTCTGGATTGTAATTTAGTCTGACCGTCATACATATTTTGTGCTACAGGTATTGAAGCCATGGCATTAACGCCAATCTTTTTACGAAGAACATTAACACCAACGGTGGAATTGAAGTTATATCCATTACTGTCTTCAACTTCAGAACCTTCAAATTTATTGATGGCATTACTCTGATAGTTAAAACCTACATTAGGTTTAATTTTAGTGTCTCCAGTTGTGAATGTATAATAATAAGCCATGTTCACATAAGCCCTGTTTCCAAATTTATAGTCTTGCTTATTGGCGGTGTTGAAACGATAGGCGGCATTTGTAACTACTCCACTCCTGTTCCACATTAAATTATGAGTAACATTAAAAATGTAATCTACACTTCCAGTTCCTGCCTGTGAGTTAAAATCACCTATATTAAAATCCGGATCTGTTGTATCCACCCGGTTTACACCTGTTGGTAATTTAACGCCACCTCCTAAATAAATATCATTACGGAAGGTAGTCTTTTCATTTTTTGAGAGAGAAGACGAACTGAAAACTTTATAGTTAACAAGTAATAATAAATCTCCTGCGCCATTTGAAATCGTAGTGCCATCATCGCTTTTCTTCCTGGAAAATACATACGGCATAAAAGCCATGACCTGAATTTTTTTGAAATTATATCCACCCCAAAGCTCCATGGTTTGATAATAATCATGACTGTATTCTGAAGCATCTGTTTTTAGATGAGAGCTAAACCGTGAGGTTGTATAGCGAAAGCCCATAAACCCCTTGCTGAATGTTGGCAAGATGCCAATTTGAAAATTATTGTTACTGCATCCGCAGATTTCACAGGCCAAACTGCTTGTAGCAAGTATTACAATGAATAATATAGTTAATAAAAATGATTTTTTCATTTGAGTATTAAATGTTAGAGTGAATTAGAAGTACATCTCAGGACATTCTGATGAAGTCGAGACAATCAAAAAGAATATTTCTATGCCAGGAAGGAAGGCGGATGAAATATTGTAGATGGGAAACCGCTTAACTCAATTGAATAATACCTGCCGTAAAGAAACGCCAACGGTGTGGCTGATTGACTAAATGAATAGTTGAATTCAGATACAATAAAGGAAGGAGCTTCAATAACAATTTTACTCACAGGAACTGTAGATTTTTCATTCTCACCTCCTACTTTCAGATTTCTTTTAAGGAAGCAATTTCCATAACACATGGTCATGGGCTTTTCCTTGTTAATACACAATACTTGTGCTATATAATCGCGGTTAATGTTGAAATAAGTAACAATTCCAATCTGGTATAGGCACTGCAGTGACAGTACAAAAATTAATCCTATGGAAATTACTTTTTTCACGAGCATCAAAATTAGAATAAGAAGTGTTTATTTTCAAATAAATTTTTAAGGGTTTATTAAGCTTGAACTACAATCTTCCACCCCGGCAATTGATTATCTTTAGTTACCGAAATCAAAGCAGAAGCAAAGTCGATTCTATACATAGATAACCGTTTATAATCGAGACTGAACTAACAAAAATCATATTGTATCAATGAATAAAATCAGCTGTTACACTAGTCAATAGATTACTTTTATAGACAAATTAAAATCATACTCTTATGAATGCTCTAAAAAAAATATGCATAGCTGTGATTGTAATAACCACAACTATAAATTTTTCTATGGCCCAAAATTATAAGGCCCCTAAAATTGATGCCTCTGGAAAAATAACTGACAAAGAAGGTAAGCATGTTGGAAACGTATCAATGGAAGGTATAATCACAGATGTAGCCGGAGCTGAAATTGCACATGTTGATGCTGCCGGCATGCTTATCGATACTAAGACCGGTAAGAAATTAGGTAAGGCTGAAAAGAATGGAAATTTCGTTCCCTACCTTCCCACACCAGAAGAAGGATGGACAGTTGGACCACCTATGAATGGTGTCTGTCTTGTGAAAGATAAAGAAGGTAATGTTATAGCTGAAGTTCATGAAAGCTATAAACAATTTGGAGCCTGTGCCATTCATTGCTCCAGTCATAAAATGGATCACAATAAAGTGTTGGACGAAAATGCAGCGGCTTATTCATGTCCCATGCATCCGGATGTTACATCAGCTAAGGCTGGTAAGTGCAGCAAGTGCGGAATGGCACTCGTAAAAAACAAAAAATAGTTTTTCAATTTAAAGGCAGTAATACAACATCACTCCCATGTAAGTGATGTTGTATTACTGCCTTTGATTCTTTCTTTTCTGTCTCCACAAGCATTCTCCTCAGCGCGAAATCTGAAATTTTATCACTCCGATCATTCCAATAATGGGCTTAGCATCTCACCACAAGTCCTAAGGAAACGCTTCAAAAGAAAAAAGTGGTTGACAATCCTTCTTCAACGCGGAAATATACTTGCAATTGACTATGTATTTATACGTAGATGTCTCTGAAGTGATTTTGTAGAAGGATTATCAGGTTTCCTTTTTTATTTACTTTATGCTTTTAATAATCTATATGATTAGGGAATTTAATCTTCTTGAGACATGTAATGCCCATATCCAGCTTCTGGAGAAGGAAGATGAATTCAAAAAGAATAAATTAAGATTAAGCCTTGACGTACAGCTGCCCAATCGATTGGTTGGTGATGAAAAAGGTTTATGTAATTCTATTACACAAATAGCCACCTTTTTGGCACAGTATCTCGCCAATGGAATTGACATTGAAATACAAAAAGCAGGACAACACAAGCGAAGCATTAGTCTTATCACTAAGGTAAAGGGTACCTGCTCACATCAAACCATGCGGGAAGCCTTTCAGGTCATTTCGAAAAATATGAGCTGGCTTGACAAAATGCCATACAAAACTTCGTTCTGGATTCTGTCAGACTACTTGCAATTTTCGTTTAAAATAACTTTTCAACGTGTTGATGAAGAACGTGCCCACATCGCCAACTCATTTCTGAATAGCAAAATTCTCCTGGCAGAAGGCAATAAGATGAATGCACGGGTTCTCAGTTCTTACCTTGAAGAATGGGGATGTTACGTGACCCAGGTGAACACCGGAGAGGAAGCTATGGCTGTTGCTTCCGTCAGTAAGTTCGATTTAATAATACTGGATATTTACATGTTTGAAATGCAAGAACGAACAGTTATTCAGGACATGAGATCATTAAATCCCAAAACGCCTATTATCCTACTCGTACCTTTTCCTCTTGAGCATGCCACAAATGAACTGCTCTTCTCCAATGCAAATGATCTGCTCTTCAAGCCAGCCAATAAGACACAATTATTCAGCATCCTGGCAAAGCATTTATAAGATTCAATTTTCTAAAATTGAATCTTCTGTTCAACCACTTTCTTGATAAGTTCCGTAGTATTTTTAAGATTAAATTTATTGAGCACATTGGCTCTGTGCGTTTCTACTGTGCGAGGACTTACATCTAGCCTGTCAGCAATTTCTTTACTTGAAAATCCTTCCATCAGATAAGAAACCACTTCTTTCTCTTTATTTGTAAGAAATGGAATGCCATTTTTAGGACGACTGTAGACACTATT
This sequence comes from Cyclobacteriaceae bacterium, assembly GCA_036569145.1. Classification (GTDB taxonomy): domain Bacteria; phylum Bacteroidota; class Bacteroidia; order Cytophagales; family Cyclobacteriaceae; genus DATCRE01. Next base: position 14,013 of record DATCRE010000175.1, on the reverse strand, counting down.
GATAAGCAAACTGGAAATTTCGAGTGAAAAGAATTTTTCACCTTTCAAAACTTTATGCACACCTTTGATGAGCTCTTCCGGATCAACATTTTTGTGAATATAACCATCTACCTCAGCCTCCAGGGCGTTGATAACATAAAATTCTTCTTTATGCGAACTAAGAATGATGACCTTTAAATTGGGATTAATGTTTTTGATGTATTTCGCTACATCCAACCCGCTTTCTTCCTCTAAAGAAATATCTACGAATATAACATCCGCAGCAAGTGAAGGTAAAAGTGGCTTCAACAAAGAGAAGTCCTTATACTCGCCAACGATTTCAAAGCTTTCATCCATCTTAAGGATACCAACCATTCCAATCCGAAATAAGACGTGGTCATCTAATAATACTATTCTTGCCATGAGTTTTAAAGTTTCTTAAATCAAATTAAGTTTTACAAATTTTTCTCAAGCTTAGCCTATTTGCTTAATAGCAAATAGGGGCTGTATTAATTATAATAAGATTTTAATTTTCAAAATTTTCAACGTGAGCAAATCGATTTACAAAGCTACTAATCATCTACCGATAGCCTTCTTTTATTAAGGGTACATTCTGTAATCTTCAGTGTACATTTTTGTGTACAACCATAGTGTTGTCTACCTCCCTGTCCAACCTCCTAAGTTGTACACTTCTTTGTCTTAAGAGAGACGATACTACTCCTCTCTTATCTGGACAACTTGCTTATCAATAATTTCACAACACAACTACTCGTGAGTAAACAAAAGAGACTAATAAAAGTTACCTTAACTGGTGTTCGTATAACATCAGTCATCACTTTTATAGCTATCCTGCAACTCTCTTTGCTCTGTCAGTGGGCTATTGGCCAATCTTCACTGGAAAAAATCAAATTTGACAGAATTGGTACACGTGAAGGTTTATCTCATCCCTCTGTTAATTCCATTTTTCAGGACTCAAGAGAATTTCTTTGGATAGGAACAACGGATGGACTTAATAAATATGACGGATATAATTTTACTGTTTACCGCAGGCATATAGGCGACACTACCGGGTTAATAAGCAACAACATCTGTGCAGTTTACGAAGATAGTAAACAAAAACTCTGGGTTTCAACTCACAACGGAGGGTTTTACTATTATGACCCTTTAAAGGACCGTCTCGTTATTGTTCCTGAGTTATCAGTGGAAGGCGAGATAACTACAATAACCGAAGATGAAAATAAGACACTTTGGATTACAGGCATTCTAAATCAGAAGGCCTTTTTTGCCAATTTCAATCGAATGTCAAATAAATGGGAATACCATTATCATAATTTACTTCCTCCCAAAGGTGTAGTTAACTGCATTGTTCAAGATTCAGAAGACGAGTATTGGATAGCCGTTAAGCAAGCAGGTCTCTTTAAATGGAATAGAAAAACCGATGCGTTGAAAAAAATAAATAAAGAAGGCCTGGACTGCTACCTGAAACAAATCATCAAGGACAATGACGGTAATCTATGGCTTGCTCTGCGAAACGGATTAGTTAAATTTAATCCAAAAACAAACACTTTTAAACACTTTCAAGCAGACCCCAGCCATCCAGAAAATTCTATTCCTGTTAATGCAATTCATTACCTCTGTCTTGATGGTATATATCTTTGGGTGAGCACGGAAAACGGCGGGCTTTGTAGAATTAATATAAAAACTGAGGCGATCTCTCTATTTACGTTTAATAAAGATGATCCGCATTCGATTAGCGATAACTCGCTTTGCGCGATTTACAAAGACCTTCAAAATCGTATATGGATTGGTACCTTTTCCAAAGGTATTTGTGTGTATGATAAGATGAAGGATAAGTTTCAGGAGCTAAATATACCGCTTAGCAACGATGTTGTTAATGCAATCTGGATAGATAAAAAAGAAAGACTCTGGATTGCTACCGAAGGTGGATTAACAATGCGCCATGGAACTAGGATTCAGCAATACACACATCATCAAAATGATAAAGAGTCAATTCCTAACAATCCAATTTTAAGTATTTTCGAAGATAGCAAAAACAGAATGTGGTTTGGTTCCTGGGATGGGGGCCTTAGTCTATATAATGAAAAGCATAATAGTTTTACCAACTTCATTCCTGATAAAAGCAATCCACATAGTCTTTCAAATCCTAACGTATTTAGTGTAAAGGAGGAATCTGTTTCCCATCACATATTAGCCAGTACATATAACGGATTGAATGTGCTCGTTGATGAACAACATGGTAAATTTGAAAAACATCTGGATGATGACCAGGACGCTAACAATTACCTGCAAACCATATACGAAGATCATAATAAGACTCTATGGCTTGGCTCAATTGCCGTTTTAAACCAATACAATTTAAAAGACCACACAAGAGTAAAGTATTTTTTCAATAAAAAAATCGGATCCGGAGTCTCAATACATTGTATGACAGAAGATGAAGATGGAAATTTGTGGATTGGCACTGACAAAGGATTACACCGGCTAAAAAATAAAAAAATAGTCGAAACCCTTACAATAAAGAATGGGTTGCCCACAGATATTATACATGGAATTCTGATCGATCACAATAAAGATCTTTGGCTGGGCACGACCGCTGGAATTTCGAAATTTAATCCTCGTACAAAGACATTTAAAAACTATGATATTAGTGACGGATTGATCAGCAACGAATTCAAAATGAATGCGTGCTTTAAAAGTAATGATGGCAAACTTTTCTTCGGAGGCACAGGCGTAAATGTGTTTTCTCCGGATAGTATCAAAGAGAACACACATCCACCCAGAGTTTTTCTAACAGGGTTAAAAATATTTAATAAAGCTATTAACATTGGAGGTGCCGACAGCATACTTCACGAGCATATTTCAGAAGTAAAAGAAATAAGCCTGGAGCCAGAATTTAATTTTTTTACAATTGAATATGTTGCCATAAATTTCACTAACAGCAACAAGAATCAATTTGCTTATAAGCTTGAAGGTTTTGACAAGGACTGGATTAACGCTGGTGCACAGCGTTTTGCAACCTTCACAAACCTGGATCCCGGCACTTATACATTTCATGTAAAGGCTAGCAACAACGACGGGTTATGGAATGAAGAAGGCGTTACACTTGTAGTCCATATTTTACCCGACTGGTATGAATCACTTTGGTTTAAAGTTTCAATACCATTATTCGCTATTTTCATTTTCGTGTGCTTCTACTTTTACCGAACACATTCAATTTCAAAACGGAATTTGTTTTTAGAGAAGGTGGTAACAGAACGCACTGAGAAACTGGCTGTGGTTAATAGCGAACTACAAATTTTAAATAACACTTTATCAGATACCAATAAGTCATTAGATCTGCAGCGAAAACTTGCCCTTGAAGCTGTCAGTGCAAGAGAACAATTTCTTTCCATCATGAGTCATGAAATAAGAACGCCTCTTAATTCTATGATAGGCCTTACACATGTGCTTAAGAAAAGAGAGCCTCGTTCAGACCAAAAAGAGATTATAGACACATTGAAAAACTCTAGTGATCATTTAATGAATCTCGTTAATGATATATTAGATTATAATAAAATAAAAGCCAACATGCTGGAGTTGGAGCATTCGCGATTCAATCTAAATGAGATGCTCCATCAGATTCACGCCATGTTTTATAGAATGGCTAATGACAAAAATCTTGATTTTGTAGTTCAGATCGGAAGCACAATGCCTGATAAGTTGATGGGAGATTCAACCAGGCTTATCCAGATACTCAGCAACCTGATCAGCAACTCGATAAAATTTACATCTGTCGGGTCTATTACGTTGAACATTCATCCCCTCAAGATTGAAGGTGATACGGTTCTTACTGAATTTCACATTAGCGACACTGGCATAGGAATTCCTTCTGATAAAATCTCATTAATCTTTAAACCTTTTCAACAAATAAAGGATGCTCACAGAAGTTTTGGCGGGACAGGATTAGGTTTAACTATTGTTAAAAATCTGACGGAATTAATGAATGGTGAAGTAAACGTACAAAGCAAAGCTGGCATTGGCACGTTATTTAAAATTACTATTCCATTTAAAATTCAGGACCAAGGAAGCAATTTAAGTAGTCCTATCCCTTTACAGGGAAAACACTTACGAAATACGAAAGTTCTTCATGTAGAAGACATTGAGTCTAACCAGTTTTTAATAAATAACTTATTGAGTGATTATGAAATAATATGTGACACAGCCAATAATGGTGAAGAAGCAATAGCAGCCATGCAGTCAAAAAATTATGATATCATTCTATTGGATATTCAAATGCCTGATATGAATGGATTTGAGGTCGCCAATGCCATCCGAACAAATTCAATTTCCAGAAATCGTAATACACCAATTATTATTTTTTCTGCCAGCACAGATATTCGGGAAGACAAAATCAAAGAATGCCAGGCCAATGATTTTATTGGAAAGCCATTCAGGCCAGAAGAATTGATTGAAAAAATGCAAAAGGTTTTAAGTCAAAAAAACTAAATCTCTTCCAGGAAGATATAAACCTGAACAAGACACTGTCTTAACTGATCGTTTAGATTTCTCAATTCATCGTTGTACTGGTCATAAGTTCTATACTGTTCAATCAGTGACGAAAATTCCTTATACTTTAAATTGAATATAATGGGAGATATTTTATGCAACTCCGATCGCATGGATTGGAAATCTTTCTCGCTATCTGCTTTAAAAAAGGCTATCTCGGTTTTTCTTAAATCTTCCCTGATAAGGTTTTTCATTTTAGAAATTTTGGCAGGATCACCTTTAAGAAAGTGAGAGTAGTATTCAATTGAAATCATTGCTTATTATTCCTGATAAGAAAGTTATATGTTTTGTATGAAGAGATTTGTCAGCTTATCTTATTCTTAAAAATTACTTTTCCTGACGGACCATTTTTTCCTTTTTGGCCTTCTCTACCCTTTGCTCCAGGTTTTGATTTTTCTGAGGAACCAGGTCCAAGCGCTCCACCGTTGCCAGCTCTACCTCCATAACCTTTATACCCACCGTTAACCAATACTGTAACCTTGCTTTTAAACATTGTAGAATCCATTGCGCTGTGTAGAATTAAGATTCCTCCCTTTCCACCATCACCACCGTTACCGCCATTGCCACCATCGCCTCCATTGCTTACACAGAACTTCGTGCCCCGATAACCACTACTTCCATTTCCTCCATCACCACCGTCGCCTCCGTCACCGCCGTTGAGATAAATGCCAAAGGCATTCTTTCCAGTTGATGACTCAACCTTACCTGTTGACTCAATCGAATTGAGTACCATTGTTAACGTATTACCAGGTTTTCCAACAGATCCGTTTTGACCATCTTCACCGGGAAGACCACTTTTGCATGGCCCTGATTGAGTATCGGGCTCTCTGCCATCCCGTCCATTCGTTCCTTTCGTACTGCTACATAAAATTTGACAGTTAACTCCAAAAATCAACTTGTTCAATTTCATATAATACGTTGGAGAACCCGCCATCAAAACAAGCGTGGATGAATCGTGCATGACCAGATTTTTCATCACCAGGCTATCGGATTTTATCTGGAGTATCCTTCCTTTTATCACAACCAAATCTTCAAGCTTGGCTTGACCATTTGTGGTGAATGAGAGAATCATTAACAGACAGAACACTATATAATATAAATATCTCATCTGATCAAAGTTGTTATGTTACCCAATTATCAAATATCTCGACTTTATTAGCATTTTATGTCAGCCTTACTACCTAAGGTACTATATTATTTTTACGTAACAGGCACTCCGTATTTATGCTTAGAAGGAATATGGTTATTTAATTAATGGTATACGAAAACTGAATTTGCTTCCTTTTCCCAGCTCACTTTCTATTTTAATGGTTCCATTGTTCATTTCAATAAATTCTTTACAGAGAACCAATCCCAACCCAACACCTTTCTCTCCCGATGTTCCATAGGTAGAAATTTTTTCTCTGTTTAGTATTTTAAATATATCCGTATCGGAAATGCCTGTTCCGGTATCCTTAACAATAATTGTAGCATAGCCATTTTCCACTTCCGAATCAATGACAACCTTCCCTCCCTTGTCTGTAAATTTGATAGCGTTATTAACCAGGTTACGCAGCACTAGCTTAATCATATCTTTATCGGCACATACAAGCATGGTGGTGCTAACATCATTAATCAATTCAACGTTTTTACGCTGTGCAATTGATTTAAAAACAAGGAAGTTCTCATAGACAATATACTGTAAATCAAAATTGACCTGTTTCAGTTGTAGTCCCTCTCTCATTTGGTTCTGAGCCCAGTATAACAGGTTGTCCATTAAGTTTGCCGTATTCCGTACACTCTCTTTAAGATTAGGAACAAGTGCTTTAAATTCTGCTTCTTCCATGTAACTCCTGTCGAGCAAGCTCAGTATCTCATGAATCTGTCCCATGGGGCCTCGCAAGTCGTGAGATACGATGGAGAACAATCTATCTTTAGTTGCATTTAATTCTTCAAGCGTTTTTGCTTGCTCAACAATTTCTTGCTGCCTGTTTAGTATTTCTTCATTTCTGATCTTTAATTCTTTCGTCTTATCATCAACTATTTTTTCGAGTACTGATTTCTGATTTCTGATTCTAACAGTTTTTATGAATACAATTAATCTCATACCCAAAAAGAGAATAATCATATATATAACATTAGCCCACCATGTTCTGTACCAGGGCGGATCAATCTGAAATGAAAAAGAAACTGGTTCACTGATTTTTCCATACAAGTTTCTTGCTCTTACTAAAAAAGTAAAATTGCCAATGGATAAGTTTGTAAAGGTTGCTTCTCGGCTGGTTGTCCAGCCTGACCATTCGGTTTCAAAACCTTTTAGTTTATATTGATACTCTATTTTCTCTGGATTTTCATAATAAGAGCTTACAAATTCAAAACGCAAATTATTCTGCTCATAAGGCAATTTCAGTTCTGTATGCTTATCCGAAACAATCAGGGAGTCTTTGGTCCATATATGCTTGATCGATATTGTAAGAGAATCATCATAGAATGTTTTTTGTGTTGGATCAAAACTTATAAGCTTCTTAGAGTATGCTAACCAGATTTCATTTGTGTCGGCCATCAATATGGGGGCATCTACATCTACTCTTAAATCATGTGTTGGTAAGGCTATTTTATTAAAGGGAGTTAATGTTAACTTAAACGTATTATCTGGCTGTTTAATAAGGATACCGGCAGTTTCTTTGTTTTTAGCGATGGCTCCCCAAAAATAGACATCTCCTTTCGGGCTTTCTGAAAATGTATAAATGCATAAGCCATTGCCCAATGCTGCAGCAAATTTTTTATGCTGTTCCCATCGATCGCTTATAGCGTTGTAGTGATAAATTCCATTGACAGTAGTTGCAACAATCTCGCCGTTTTTTAATTTATAAATACGATTGTTGATATTAGAAGGGAGTCCTCTTGTGCTATCATAAAATGTTTTATTAATGACAGAATCCATCTGTTTGTTTAATCTGATCTTATAAATGCCTTTGTTATAATGACTAACCCAGATGTTTCCTGCCTCGTCTTCCTGTATAAAACGAGTCTCTTCTTCAAAACCTTTTATTTTATTTTTTTGCCATAGACCTGCTTTTTTCTCCAATAGCCAGATGCCAGAATTATAAGTTCCCATAATCATGCGATCTGGTTGATTTCTCATTTCGCACAATGAATGGACATAGATGTGATCAATTATTCTGGTCGCTTTTTTACCTTCCAGTTCAAATACGCCGGTTTCATGTGCTACATATAGCTTTTGGTTGAAATTGTAAAAGTTCCATGTTTCGCCTTTAGTCTCAGGGAGAAAAGAGAACTTCATTTTACTTTCTTTGTAAAAGACACCTTCATTTGATCCGACATATTGATGTTGATCTTTTTTTCCTAATGTTAAAATTATTCCGTTGATATCGTTTTGCTTATCATAGAATGAAAGCGGCGAACTTGTTATGATTTGTGAAATCAGGGAGCCCGCATTTACCCAGAGATTATGTTGTTTGTCCTGGTAAAAGAAACCAGAACGTACTATATCTTCGTCAAAGATATCTTTACTTACGGAGTATAACAGTTTACCATGCTCATCGATAAAATTGATTTCGTCTTCTAAGGCTATACCAATAATATTATTATCGAGGGTAATCATTCTCTTCACAACTCTGTCTTTTAGCCATGTAACATCAGCGAAAGATTTCAAGTTGTGATGAGCCGGAGCATGAGGATCGATGATCCACAATTTATTTTTATCATCAAGAAACAAGCACCTGTCCTTTGTATACTCTGCAATCTTGCGCATGGTTATGCCTTGCTCCTGCATCTCCTTGTTAAAGTCAATAGGCACAAAATCTGAATTTGTATACCTGTACAATCCATCTTCTTTTACAAGATAAAGCTGATGCTGCATCACGGTGAACCCGCGACTCTTTGTTTCAAATACTTTAATCTCTCCGTTTGAATACAGATAGACATTTTCCAGGTCATTGAAAAGAACAAGATCTTCAAAAACCTTTATGATTTTAACCGATCCTACTGGTTTATTGTGCTGCTTATGGAGTACCGGCATCAGGGTATGATATCGATATTTTCCGGAGATTTCTTTTTGAAAAAAACCGAATTCATTGACGGAGCCTACATAGATTTTACCATGAGCATCAACATCGAGAGAAAAAACAAAATCTTTATTAGGTAGTGGTACCAGGTCCCATGTAGCACCATCATAGATAAGAACACCATCATTATTGGCTATGTAAATAACACCATTTTTATCCTGTGCCATAGCCCAGTTCTGGCTTGCTCCGAGGTATACTTCTTTAGGGTATTTTTGAACAAATAACTGCTGGCCGTAAAGGAATGATTGATAAAATAGCAATGAAATGAGTAATGAAAGTCGCATTTTACCAAATTTTAGTTTAGCTACAGTTCAATATGTTGCTTATGTCAACGCTCATAAATCGATAAGCGTCATTGGTTGATTGCATGTACTTCATTTATCAATAGAATTCAAAGGCTCAATAAAGATCTTATTTTTTAATTTTCGATCCTTGTCTCAATCTCTTGATTTAGCACTATTGTCATTTCCCGAACGATATTGTCCATTTCCACTGCACTTGTTTCGAGTTTATCTAAATAGTCAATATAGTCCTTTTTATCTTTAATATTCATTTTCATAAGGTGAACAAGACCAAGAACTCTTGCCAGTGGTCCTCTGACACGATGTGAGTTAATGAACGAATACTCCATTAATTTTTTATTGAGTATCAAAATATCTCGCATTCGATCTTCAACCATCATTTCCAGTTCTTTGTTATACACGGCCAGCTCTTCACTTTGAATAGAAATTTCCGCGTTGGCTTCTTCCAGTCTTCTATTGGCAATAAGTGTCTGCATCTGCTCCTCGTTGAGCCGGAGCATTGCTATCTCCAACTGATTATAGGTAGAAGCAATAACTTCATTTTGCGAAAGAACTTCTGCATTTACTGCTCTCAATCTTTCGCTTGTTTCAATCTGTAATATACGCTCTCGCTCGTATTCAGACTTGTATAGATAGCAGACATAAAACATATTACCAACACGTGCCATCACTTCTGCAAGATTAAGTATAAGATTACCATTTAGTCTGTAATCTACAATCAGTTCGGTGCAGAAAATCTGAATGAAACCAAACACTGTTAACTGCAGCAGGAAAAGAAACAAAAATATGCGCCTCTCATTACCGGAAAATATGAGTGAAAGTAACATGATGAGTCCGCAGGCATCAAGTGAGTTAATTCCTAATAAGCCTCCCTGATAAAAAAAACCGAGCCCAACAAAGAAGATGAAAACAGATGCAATAACACGTTTACACAGCGAAGAAGCACCTGTCATTTTTACCATAACAATGCAGGCACCAAATACGAGCAATCCAGCGCTCGCCCTTAGAGCATTAGAAATATCATTATAATAGAAGTAATAAATTATATATAAGGAAATAGTAATTAAAGTACTCTTCAGGAATCGAAGAAGTATATTTAATTCTAACGTACTACTACTGTCTCTACTGTTATCCATGCCAATGCATAGCTTTTGTTGCCCATCACTCACCCCTCAAAATTGATAAAAATCATCAATTCCATTCTTAATGGATAGTACTAACCATAGCCTCTGTATTTATACCTAGGTTTGTAAGTTAGTTTTTTCTTTAGCTTTACATCTAAGTAAAAATACGGAGACCGATATGCATGATTAACCTTAATTCTAAAGTGCTGGAAAATTAATTTCTTTACAGTTAAAGTGATTCAAAAAAAGACCTTCAAAACTAAATTGATAATACCTAAATCAGTTGCTCCCGGAGTTTCAAATGATTTAAGATGAAAAAGAGAACTCTACCACATGAACAGAACACAACACAACGCTGATTATGATTGGTGAACATAACAAACCCATCCTATTCATAATAGGGTTGTTCTTCTTCCTGCATTTAAGTGTTACCGGTCAGCAACTATTTATTAGAAAATATCTGGCCGATGAATATCAGGGTGGACAGAATGGACAGATGCAACAAGATAAGGATGGGATATTATATGTAGCCAACGCCGACGGCATACTGCGATTTGATGGCACAGAATGGAATACTATAAGACTTCCAAACCAGGAATCTGTTTATTCCCTGGCCGTTGATAGTACCGGACGAATTTATGTTGGAACATACGGCGATTTGGGTTACATGCAAAAGGAAGAATCAGATCATTACATATACCATTCGCTTCTGCCGTTACTTCCTGCACAAAATAGAGCTATTACAGGTGTCGAGCAGACAATATTGAATGGCCAGGAGGTTTTGTTTCGCGACAGTAAAAACTTGTATTCCTATAAGGACGGAAAAATCAGAATCATTAATGTGCCTTCATACTTTTTTCTGATCTGTGCAGATAAACACATTTATATTTTAGTTAATGACAAAGTTTACATCTACAAAGATTTCAATTTTGAACTGGCAGATTTTCCAATTATAAAAGGAATGGAAATTAAATTTATGACAGGGTACACTCCTGGTAAATTTCTTATTCTTGATGCAGCGGACAGGCTCTGGCAATTAGATCCGGCAGCAACCACAGAAGCTGAACAGTTTATACTTATAACAGACAAAATCTCTTCGTATGTAAAAGGAGCAAGTGCATACTATATAAAGCTTCTCGACAACGGTCTCATCGCCGTAGCGGCAGATGGTCATATTATTTTCATAGATCAAGGTGGACAGCTTATATATCATGTTGAGCCTGACGTTTTAAGGTACATTTATCTAAACGATTTTTTTGAAGACAGCAAACATAATTTCTGGGTTGCTGGTAACAGAGAGATTCTTCAGATCAATACAAGTTTACCTGTATCATATTACAATGAAAATAACGGGATTCATCACAAAATTATATCGTTAGCAGAAACCGATGATTTTCGATATGTGGGAACTGGCTGGGGAATTTATTATCAGGAAAAAGGTGAAACACAATGCACGGTTGTTCCTTCGGTAAATGGTATCACATGGAACATGTATAATTTTTCAGGGAAGGTATATGTTGCGCACCAGTATGGCCTTTGGGAACTTCGGGGAAAGACAGCAATCCATCTTATTAAGGATGCTGATATCATGACATTATGCAGACTTAAACGTTATGCTGACAGAATGATCTACGGCACTTTTGATGCAGGAATCTGGTTAATGAAAAAAAACGGAACAGGATGGAACAAAAGAAGAATTGTTGGCTTTGAAGATCAGGCTCGTTACATGGAAGAAGATAACGAAGGGAACATTTGGATAAGCCATTACAACAAAGGCATCTATAAACTAAAGTTGAATGAAGCTATGGACTCTGTTATAGAAAAGACTTTCTTTGATAAGTCGAATGGATTACCTTCTGATGTCAACAACCGGATTTATAGGCTGACATTCAGTGATAAATGGATTGCTACTACTGCCAATGGCGTTTACACATTTAATTCTTCAACAAATAGATTTGAACCAGATAAGAATATAAACACGGCATTAGGTGAAAATTTTTGTATCTACACAATAACAGAAACAGCTTCAGGTGACTTGTATTTCTGGGGAGGCATACCAAATAATAAAGAGACAGCAGGGTTATTAAAGAAACACAAGGATGGATCTTTCGAGTTGATATTAACACCATTCAATAAAATTAATATTCCAGTAAAAAATCTTCGTGTCGATGTTGATGCTCCCATAATGGTTGCTAAAAATGGAAATATTTTAATTGGAAATGATCTGAGATTAATCAACTATTGCCCCGATCAAAAGACATTTTATGATGACCCTATGCCTGTAGCCATCAGGCAAGTATACGCAGGTGATTCATTAATATACAATAACAGAAATCACAAATCGGTCAATGATTTACGCTTTGCTCAGAACAACGTGAAGTTTGATGTTGCAAGTTATATTTTCGAAGATCCTGAAAAAACGGAGTATCAATACAGAATGAGAGGCTTTGACGATCAATGGTCAGACTGGACACATTCACACGAAGCTTCTTATACAAACTTATCCAGCGGTAACTATACATTCGTTGTTCGTGCCAGAAATCAATATGGTAAGATAAGTCCTTCTGTTTCATTTTCATTTCATATAAGGCCACCGTGGTATAAAACGATATGGGCATATCTTGCATATCTCGCGTTCACTGTTGTGTTTATAAGTGTCATCGTTAAAATTTATACATGGAGAGTTAACGAGCAGAGGTTAAAACTACAGCGAATTGTAAGTGAACAGAATAAAGAGCTGTTGACTCAGAATGAAGAATTATCGGCTGTTAACGAAGAGCTGTCGACTATCAACGAAGAAGTTCATCTTAAGAATAAAGCCATCAGCGAACAGGCCGAAGAACTTGAAAGACTTAATGTAACAAAAGATAAACTGTTTTCAATTATTTCTCATGACCTGAGAGGCCCTGTGATGCAGGTACAGAATATTTTTGATTTGGTCGACTCGAACTACATGTCTGAAGCAGAATTAAAAGAAATGATGCCGCGCCTCAGGGAGAATATTCGTCAAACATCAAACCTGACTGAAAATCTGTTGTATTGGGCACGCACGCAAATGGATGGAATGCAGGTGAAGGCCAGGGCTTTTAATTTAAGAACAATTGTTGAAGAGAATTTCAATCTTTTCAAACCGATAGCAGCTAATAAAGACATTTCATTAATCGACACGGCAGATATAGACCTTTCCGTATATGCAGATCATGATATGATGCGACTTGTACTTCGCAACCTGTTGAGCAACGCAGTAAAGTTTACAAATGCTGGCGGCAAAATAACAATCGGTTATAAACACTTTGAAAAATTTACAATGATTACAGTGGAAGACACGGGGATAGGATTAACGAATGATGAAATTTCAAAACTTTTCGGATATGAACACTTTACAAAATATGGCACTTCAGGAGAAAAAGGTGCCGGTATAGGGTTGAGCTTATGTCGTGAGTTCACTGAAAAAAATGGAGGACTGATTACCGTAGAGAGTATTTTATGTAAAGGCAGCACATTCAGTTTCACAATACCAAACAATAATCAGGTTACAGCTTCTTAATTATTGACATGTGCAGATGCTGGCTGATTCCAGCAGATATGATTTAGTGTAGGCGGATTAAAATTTAGAGTGTTAATAATAATGAAGAGTTTCATCACCAAAATATACATACTAACCTTTGGCATAATTTCTCTTTGTTGTGTTTCAAAACAAAAGCCAGTTGATCCCGGCTATAAACAGAACTGCTTAATTCAGCTGGATGATGCTGTTGATAATTGTAAAGAATGTTCTGTTGATTCAATGGAGCGTTGCTTTAAAAAGTATCTTGATCTTGATACGATTAAAGATATTGATATTAAAATATGGCGTGAATATGCTTATGCTAAAGGTCTATACCATCATTCAGTTTTCGCCAAGTCAAAAGAACTAGTCAATCAATTAATAGGTGTTACAGAAGGTCCTTCCCAACTAATTGAACATGCCAAAGT
>DATCRE010000174.1:0-7560 GCA_036569145.1 Cyclobacteriaceae bacterium | reverse complement strand
AAGTAAGAGAAAAAATGGTGCCAACATGGTGAGCGTTATCTCAAAAATAAAATACCTTTAGATCATGCACTTGTTTAAGCTGAACACATTACTCTATCTGTCTTTTCATGCTATCGGATTCTTGTTTTGCATGTTCAGTATGCTTGGCGTACCTGGCAACCTGGATGAAGAAAAGTCAGAGACAAAACTATTGTTAAAGCTCATTAATGCATTGATTATACTTGGATGGTATGGAATCCGCTTTCTGGTGCTTGCTTCTATTGCAGCGTTTTATTTTGAATATGATGTTATCGGAAAGGTATGTTCTATTATAAGTTTAACTATTGGAGCGGGAGCATTTTTATCGATGATGACTTTGTATTGGGTGCGGGGAAAATCGTAAGATCGCTAATAATAAGCTTTCTCCCCCATCAACTCATCTAATCTCACAATCTCTAATCTCTGCTTCTGAATGTATTCTAAAACTCTCGGCAGAATGCGTATGGTGATCTCGCAATAATCGTGAAAGAGAATAACATCACCACCTTTAAGATTCTTTGTTACACGTTGAAATAATTTTTCATCTTCCTTTGCAACAGTGTCCAATGAGCGAACACTCCAACCCATGGTGATGTAATTACCTCTTTTAATTGCCTTAGCCAAATTAGGATTTGTAACTCCATACGGCGGACGGAAAAATCTTGGCTTCTTCTGAATAGCGTTTTGAATTGCTTCATCAGTTTTGTCTAGTTCAGCACTCATTTCTTTTGCTGAAAGGAGATCAAAGAACTTTCCATGATTGAATGTGTGATTGCCTATGACGTGTCCCTGAGAATCAATCTTTGTTAGAATCTCTGGATGTTTTTCAACGCGATGACCAATACAGAAAAAAGTAGCTTTCACCTGGTAGTCATTCAGGATGGTGAGAATTCTTTCAGTCATTTCGGGTAATGGTCCATCATCGAAAGTAAGAGCGACAGATTTACTTATTCTCTCTCCCTTACATTTTATAGGAACAAAAAAACTGGCTGACACAAACACAACACCGTAGGCTTGTATGAGTGAATAGATAAAAAATAAAAGAACATAATACCAGGTAGAAATATCAATTCGCCAATCGAGTACAACCATGGCAAAAAGCAATAGCACGAATAACCAATTTATGGTTCTGGCTTTTAACATGATTCCAGCAGAATCAATGAGTGATGACTACCCAGGTGTTGATTGTAAATTAAAATGCGCTTAGGATTTTGACTTGCTCCGTGTTTCAAAATAGTGGAAGGTATTTTTCCATCCTTTAGTATTTTGGCAGCAGTCCACATAGCAAAAGCATTCGAAGTCTGATATTCTCCACACAGATGTTTAAAAACACCATGCGTTGCATTGGAAAATACAGAAGAGATTACTTCTGAATAAACTGAATCTTTTGCTACATCTCCATTGGAGCCTAGCAAAATCAAATCAACATCATTTGCATTTAGCGACTGATTTGTCAGAAACGTTTTAATCCATTTCTGAATTTCAATAACGTCAATGGGTTTGTATAGCGTTGCCAAATTAATAATTCTGGCGTAAGTATTATTTCCTTTCTCGCCTGAGAGTAAAAAGTAAGAAGCTCCTTCGCCTTGAATGATGCCATCGATTTTACTTTCATCTTTATACAAACCAAAGCGATTCATAATGGAGAAGCTGTGATCTGTTACTTCATCTACCCCTCCTACTAAAACAGATAAAGATTTCTCTTCAAGCATCATCAATGCATCAAGCAATGAATGCTCAAATGAAAATGCACGGTGTGAATAGGTTTGATTATAACCCTGGCATTGCAACAATAAAGCTACCTGCGAACCAATGGTATTATGTGTTGACTGAATGAACGGCGTAGGGTTCAACGCATGCTCATTGTTCTCAATCATCTTGGTAAGAAAAATTCCTGTATCCTCCAGGCAACCAAAAGCTGTACCTGTTATGATCGCATCAGGTTTATCAAGACCTGCTTCTTTTAATGCCATCGCTGCGGAAGCAACACCCATGCGAATGACACGACTCATTCTACGAATTGCTTTCGGATCTATCCAGCCCGTGTACTCCGGCTCAATGCACGTAAGGCGATTGCCTGTAATTTCTTTTGGTGTTTCCAGGAAAGGAACATCGCCAAAGGTTACTTGTGGTGAAATTGTTCCGATTCCATTTATGTAAACAGCCTTGCTCATGTTATCCTTTAGAAAAAACAATGGATGAACAATTTCCTCCGAAACCAAATGAGTTACTCAACACGTGATTGATGGAGAGTTCTTTCTCTAACACCTGCAGAGGTTTGTAATTCAACTCCGGTATTTGTGTTTTAAAACGCAAGTTTGGATATGCCCAGCCTTTCTGAATGGCGAGCACAGAGAACACAGCTTCAATGCCACCACTGGCACCGAGCGTATGTCCGGTAAATGCTTTTGTTGAACTTACTTTAGGAACTGCATTGCCAAACAAACGCTGAATGGCGGTGCCTTCAGAACTATCATTGTTTTGCGTACCGGTTCCATGTAAGTTGATATAGTCAATATCGTTAATAGAAATATTACTCATCTCCAGTGCTTGTTGCATCGCAGCAAATGAGCCACGACCTTCAGGTGATGAAGCTGTTTGATGATAAGCATCGTTGGTGTTTGCGTAGCCTGAAACAACAGCGAGTGAGTTTAATGATTCTTGTTTTAGCACGCGATCGGATACAAGCACAACAAATCCAGCACCTTCACCAAGATTTAATCCGGCACGTGATGCATCAAACGGACGGCACGGTTCTTTGTCGAGTATCATCAGGCTGTTGAAGCCGTTGAGTGTAAACTTGGTGAGCGCATCGGTTCCTCCTGCAACAACTACATCAAGTTGATCTCTATCAATTAACCTTGAACCAAGTATAATTGAATTTACAGAGGAAGAGCACGCTGTGTTGATGGTGGAAATAAAATCTTTAATACCAAGATCGTCGGCAATGAGTTCGGTTGTTGAACCACACTCGTGGTGAACAACATCATCAAGATTGCCTGTTGTTTTATCTTTTAAATAATCAATGAAGAAATTCTCTGTTCGATCCATACCTCCCACTGTTGTAGCAGAGATGAATCCAACCCGAAATGAATTGAGATTCTTAATGCCCGAATCTTTAACTGCTTGCCTGGCCGCAAGCATACCAAGCATGGTTGTTCTTGTTACAGGTTTTTGTAACCCTAACACAGATGCCAATGCTTCGTTGGTAAGCTTCACTTCACCAACAGGTAACTGATTCTGATGGACGGATGGAAATAATGTAATGGGACCAATACCCGAAGTTCCTTTCTCAAATGCCTGCAACGTCTCCTCTACCGAGTTACCGATAGCGGATACAACACCAAGTCCTGTAATGTGAATTAACGAGCGCATGATGTCGATGCAAACAATGTAAGAGAAATACAAGCCATCATATTAAGCAGCTTGATGACTCGTAATGTATTCAGCCATCGTTTTTACAGACTTGAAAATTTTAGGCCCTTGTTCCGGGTCTGCAATTTTGATATTGTAATGCTCTTGCATCAGTACAATAAGCTCAAGCGCGTCGATAGAATCAAGACCCAGTCCGTCAACAAAAAGGGGCTGGTCATCGCCAATATCTTCTGGCTTCAGGTGTTTTAAATTTAGTGCTTCAATGATCTTTGTCTTCAAATCCGTCATCAATGCTTCCATAATCATTCTCGATAAAGTTTTTCCAATTGCTCCGTTGTATGCGGAAGGGCCAGGCCCTGCTTATTATTTTCCGCCAAATATAAAAAAACATTGTGCTGTTCACCCAACACTTCGACCCAGCCTGCTAAACAAGCTGAAGATCCCTGGTTCAAAACCTGGTTCACATAATCAGCCATGAACACAGCATCAAATTCTTCGAAGATAAAAAAGCCATTCTCGCCCTTGAATCCGTGTCGGATACAAATCTCACCTGTAACAATATTTGGCAACGTGTAAACAAACAACGCCGGACTTGCTATCTTCTTTGTGCTTTCAAAATAATTCAAATCTGTATCCAGGCTTGAACTTGCATTTGAAAGAATTACTGCCACCTTCTCTGGCTGATATTCCTGCTTTAATATTCTATCTTTCAACACCACTTCGCTGGCCAACAGTCCAAGCTTGGCGAGGTTATCCATTTTATAAAACTTTGGATAGTTGATCTGAAGTTCTTCGTAAGCTTTTATTAATGCATCTTCAAGCTTGCCGGTGTTTTCAACAGCTAAAATGCTATCGCCATTTTTATAAACAGCACGGTTTTTAATTCTACAGTATGATGAAATGAAATGACTCAACGTTACTGTTTTTTTGCTTCAAGATTATCCATGGCTGCAATCTTATCACGCAGTCCTATTACTCTGGCTAACTTCGTTATGGCAGTGCTATGTTCTCTTACAAATGGGTTGGTTTCATCCCAAACATAGCCAGCTAATACAGAACAGATCTGGCGCTTCACTTCAAGATCTGGTTCTTTAGCAAAGAAAATTTTCTCGAGTGTTCCATCATACCATGTCATTACATACGATCTGAAGGTGTCTACGCCTTGTTGAATTGGTTTTGTATATTCTTTCTCCCAATCAAAGTTCTCACCTTTTAATTTACGAATCACAAGCTTGCTTGCCATGTGACTTGACACGGTGGCGAACATTACACCAGAAGAGAAAACCGGATCGAGGAATTCGGTTACGTTACCTGTCAGCACAAAACCTTTTCCATAAAATTTATCGGTTGTGGCTGACCACGACTCAAGCTTGCGCGGTTCGAACACCCACTCTACATCACCAAATCTTGCTTTGAGATATTCATTGCCTTCGATCAATGTTTTGAATTGTTGGGCAAGATCTCCCGGAATGTTATTGAAGAATTCATGACTGCCAACAAATCCAAGTGATGTAACACCATTTGAAAATGGAATAGCCCACACCCAGATGCCCGGCGCATAAATAAGAACGATGATACGATTAGGCTCATCAAAGTTATCGCGATGTATATCTTTTACATGGGCGAATACTGCTTTGCGTGGATCGAGGTTAGAAGGTTTATCCATGCTGAACAAGCGTGGTATAACACGTCCGTAACCACTGGCATCAATTATATATTTAGCGTTGATCTTTTTAATTGATCCGTCTTTCATTTGAACTGTGGTGACAGAACTTTCATCATCAGCAAATTTGATGTCGGTCACCGTAGTTTCAAATTCTACGGGAACATCGCGTTTGGCCACTTCTGTTATCAGCGCCAAATCAAAATCAGCGCGTTGTACCTGCCACGTCCACTTCCATCCGTTTGTATATTGTTCGCTGAAGTTAAAATCAGAGACAGCGCCATCTTTTAAAAACTTGGCTCCAAATTTTTCCTGGAAGCCTTTAGCTTTTATGGCATCAAGAAGGTTGGCGTCTTCTAAAACTTCCATGCATCGTGGCAATAAACTTTCGCCAATAACGAAGCGTGGAAATTTTTCCTTTTCAACAACACGTACAGCAAGACCTGCTTTGTTAATCATTGCGGCAGCTATGCTGCCGGCAGGGCCTGCGCCAATTACTAAAACGTCTGTATTCTCTGTTTGCATAACTTAATTGTTTGCGCTCTTACAAGGTTTGCAATGTAAAAGTGTATGACTGATACCTAAATCTATTTGGTTTATCACTGTGAAGTTTGCTTGTGTCACAGCTTTATTAAAAACTTCGGAATGATACATCTGGCTGTTGCCGTTAGCCATGGTTGTAAAATAAAGTGATGTCTGTTGAAGTGAGAATGCTGATGACTTGAATCGCTGTCTGTCCCAGAAAGTCTCCATGATGTAGACGCTTCCATTTTCATTTAATGCAGCGTGACATCGTGAAAGAATAGAAACGATTTGCTCGTCGGAAAAGCAATCTAAAAACTGGCTCATCCAGATTACATCAAAACCTTTTGCGAAAGGTTGTTTCTCGTCCAACAGATCGCAAGTGTGATAGGATACGCGATCAGTAAAACCAAGATCATCCAGCTTTTTCTTTGCCATATCAAGCTGGCCTGGCAAGTCCATGAGTGTTACGTTAACATCATTATCATAAGCCAGACATTGTGCTGCCCACTTGCCGGTGTTTCCACCAATATCTAATAATCGTTTTGGTTTGTTTTCAAATACAACGGGCAATGCTTCGGGGAAAGCATTGTCGGAATAGAAGTGATCAAAGTTGAACCAGCTCTCCTGAACCTTGGTTGGTAATTTAGATAAGCCTTCGTAGAGCGTACTCCAGTCACCAAAGACTTTTAGTCCTTCAGGCTTTCCTTTTTCAATGCTCTTGTCGAGGAAGAAAGCGCCCTGGTAACATACATCATGCATGAAGTCCATGTTCACACGCGTGAGTTCATCCTTCAAAATAAAATAACCGGTTTTTGTAACGCGATACTTTCCATTTTGAAAGGTGAGCAAGTTGATGCCAAGACCTGCTTCAAGCAACACTCTTACACCATACGCTGATAGGCTAACTTTCTCCAGCACTTCACATTCAGTAAGGCCATCTTCACGACTATCTTCAACAGCTTGTAGTATTCCGCTATCACGCAACACACGTGCGGCTTGAAAAAGCATGGGGCCGAAAGCAATCCACTGAGCTTCTTCTTTAGCCTCAAGGGCTGTTTTCTTTTCCTTCTCAAAGAAATTCATCATAGCCGTTAACTGTTTTTACTCAAAATAACTGCTGCGTTGCAACCTCCAAAACCAGAGGCTGTCTTCAGGCATGTTGTTAATTCTTTTGATTGAACTTGCTTAATCACGTTCACTGGTTTGCTTACCCCAGACTCATGAAAGCCAAAGGTAGGAACGAGTTCGTTGTTCAGCAAAGAATGCATACTGATAATCAACTCAACAATTCCGGCGGCGCCAAGTGTATGCCCAAAATATCCTTTCAAGCTATTCATAGAAACGTGATTAAGATTAGCAATGGTAAAAGCCTTTGCTTCCATCTCATCATTGTAAAGCGTTGCCGTTCCATGAGCTGATATAAAATCTATATCATCCGTTTTCATGCCTGATGAGGTCAATGCAATTTGAATTGCCTGGGCCAGCTCCTCTCCTGTTCGAGACGGGCCTGATATGTGATTGGCATCGTTGCTTAATCCTCCACCTAAAATTTTTATTTTCTTTTCTGCATCGATAGACGATGGATCAGTTGTGACTATAATAGTAGCGGCTGCTTCTCCAAGGTTTACACCTTTTCGATTGCTATCAAACGGACGACAAGGTTCAGGACTGATGGCCTGAAGACTTTGAAAGCCTGACACAACAAAGTTTGTAAGAACATCAGTGCCGACAATAACGGCATGATCATATCGTCCTGATTGAAGTAATCGTTTGGCAACTAACACGGCCATCACGCCAGAGATACAGGCGTTTGAAACAACAACGGGCGTTTCTTTATTTCCAAAATGTTCTGCTATGATTCGCGCTGTTTTATGAAGATGAATTCGCTTGTCATCAACGTTTCCTTTCTCCAGCAATTCAATATTACCTTTTGTTGATGAGAGAATGAAGATAACACGATTGGATGAGGGATCTATTTT
>DATCRE010000173.1:0-8148 GCA_036569145.1 Cyclobacteriaceae bacterium | reverse complement strand
GACATTAACAACACAAGAGATGCGTGAGAAATTAGGCAATCCTAATTTTAACTATGAGTTAGCTTGTACTGAAATTTGTGGAAAAGGTCACTTCTCAATGAAGATGCCTGTGGTTGTGGATGATGAGGAGACTTATGCTAAGTGGAAGGCTTCTCAGGAATCCTGGTTAAAGCAAAATCCGGATTATCTGAAACAAGTACCGGATGAGTTAAAGGAGGCTGCGAAAGTAATAGCTGGAATTGTTACAGAACCTGCACCGGTGGCAGCAAC
Source organism: Cyclobacteriaceae bacterium (assembly GCA_036569145.1). Taxonomy (GTDB): domain Bacteria; phylum Bacteroidota; class Bacteroidia; order Cytophagales; family Cyclobacteriaceae; genus DATCRE01. The sequence goes on along the minus strand of DATCRE010000173.1, from coordinate 7,878 downwards.
TGTAGTTAGTGAACCCGTAGCAGTAGCAGAAACGAAATAAAGAATTTAAGACATGGCAACAACTGATATTCATTCACATCACGATGCTCACGTTCATGACGATCATGCGCATGACGAACATCATGAAGGTAATTTCTGGACGAAGTATATATTTTGTCAGGATCATAAAATAATCGCAAAACAATTCCTGATTACAGGCATTTTCTGGGCTTTACTAGGTGGTACCCTTTCAGTTATTTTCCGCCTCCAGTTAGGTTTTCCCGATGCAAATCTTGAATGGTTGAGGCCTATATTGGGTGGCTGGATCACTGAACAAGGAAAGCTTGATCCTGAGTTCTATCTTGCACTGGTAACAATGCATGGTACCATCATGGTATTCTTTGTGTTAACAGCTGGTTTGAGTGGTACATTCTCAAACTTCCTTATTCCACTTCAGATTGGAGCCAGAGATATGGCTTCGGGCTTTATGAATATGCTATCATACTGGTTCTTCTTCTTGTCCAGTGTTATCATGTTCACATCGTTTTTCCTTGAAACAGGTCCTGCAGGTGGTGGTTGGACAATTTATCCTCCGTTAAGTGCATTGCCTCAAGCTATTAAAGGTTCGGGTACAGGTATGACACTATGGCTTGTAGCCATGGCGCTGTTCATTGTTAGCTCATTGTTAGGAGGTATTAACTATATCACTACAGTAATCAACATGCGTACACGCGGTATGTCGTTTACACGCATGCCATTGACAATCTGGGCGTTCTTCTTTACAGCCATTATAGGTTTGTTATCATTCCCGGTTCTTTTCGCAGCAGCATTATTATTGATCTTCGATAGAAGTTTCGGAACAAGTTTCTACTTATCCGATATCTATATTGGTGGCGAAGCATTACCACACGTTGGTGGTAGTCCAATTTTATTCCAGCATTTGTTCTGGTTCTTGGGGCACCCTGAAGTGTACATTGTATTGCTTCCTGCATTAGGTCTATCATCAGAAATTATCGCTACCAATTCACGCAAGCCTATCTTTGGTTACAAGGCTATGATTGGTTCAATGTTATTCATCGCTATCCTGTCGTTTATTGTGTGGGCTCACCACATGTTCGTAACGGGTATGAATCCATTCCTTGGATCGATCTTCATGTTGTTGACACTTATCATCGCGGTACCATCAGCGGTTAAGATCTTCAACTATGTTACAACTTTGTGGAAAGGTAATTTAAGATTTACACCTGCAATGTTATTCTCTATTGGTTTGGTATCATTCTTCTTAACAGGTGGTATCACAGGTATATTCCTTGGTAACTCAGCTATTGACATTCAATTACACGATACTTATTTCGTAGTAGCTCACTTTCACCTTGTAATGGGTAGTGCTTCATTCTTTGGTATGATTGCTGGTGTTTACCACTGGTTCCCTAAGATGTTTGGTCGCATGATGAATGAAAAGCTGGGATATGTTCACTTCTGGATTACATTCGTTGGAGTCTACCTTGTGTTCTTCCCGATGCACTATATTGGTATCGCAGGTTTCCCAAGAAGATATTATTCATGGACTAACTTTGAAACATTTAGTGGCTTTGCTGATTTGAATACACTGGTGAGTGTTGCGGCTATATTAACATTAAGTGCGCAGTTCATCTTCTTATTCAACTTTTTCTACAGCATTTTCCGTGGTCGTTTGGCTCCGGCAAATCCATGGTACTCAACAACACTTGAGTGGACTACACCACGTAATCCTGGGCATGGTAACTGGGCTGGAGAGATTCCTTCAGTGTATCGTTGGCCTTATGATTACAGCAAGCCGGGTGCTGCAGAAGACTTTATTCCACAAAATATTCCTTATTCCGAAACACCTGAATCTAATCTCCCTCATGAAAATGATTTGATTAAGTTAGAAATGGAGGACACTGAGGGAGCAATAGTAGTTGGTGGTCATACGCCACATCATTAACGAGATATTTTTATAGATCGGATCTTTGATTGAGGTGAGTGGAAAAGAAAAGAAGATCGTTTTATAAATTAAGTATATCAACATTAGTTGCTGTTTATCTCCTGATTCTGGTTGGAGGTATCGTGCGAAGCACAGGTTCAGGAATGGGTTGCCCAGACTGGCCAAAGTGCTTTGGAGCATGGGTGCCTCCAACTTCTGTTTCTGACTTACCCGAGAATTATAAAGAACAGTATTCAGCTTACCGAGAAAAGAAAAATGTAAAGTTTGCCAGATACCTTAATGCTTTTGGTTTTAAGAAAACAGCCTCGGCTATTCTTAACGACAAGTCGATCTTGGTAGAGTCTGATTTTAATGCGACTAAAACCTGGGTTGAGTATGTCAATCGTATTGTTGGTGTTATTATTGGATTCTTAATTTTTGCTGTAGCTATTTCTTCGATTCAATTCTGGAGGACAGAGAGAAAATTAACAGTCCTGGCTTTTTTATCATTGCTTCTGGTAGGCTTTCAGGGGTGGATAGGATCTTTTGTGGTTTCTACTAATCTTACTCCCTGGACAATAACAATACACATGGCTCTGGCCTTGTTGATTGTGGCTTTGCTTATCTATTTGATACATCGAACAAAGAACGAACTTAAAGTAGAGTCACCTGTCGCCTTCTGGCTATTGGTAGCTTGCATCACAGTTCTATTAGTACAATTAGTTTTAGGAACCCAGGTTAGAGAAGCAATTGATATGATTGCAGGTAAAATTGAACGTGAATCTTGGATTGTGAATCTGGGAAGCGATTTTGTTTTGCATCGTTCATTCTCCTGGCTAGTATTAGCACTTCACATAATTCTTATTGTTAAATTAGCTAAAACAGATAGTCTAAAATCTTTCTCGCTTATATTAATCCTGTTAATTTTGGGAACAATTTTAGCAGGCGTAGGGATGGCTTATTTTTCAGTACCACCATTCTTACAACCTCTTCATCTGCTGCTGGCTACACTTACTTTTGGATGGCAGTTTTTGTTTCTGTTAAAATTGAAGACAACATAGTATTCTATAGAAATGATCACAGGTCAAATCCATAATCTTACAGGCATAACATTAGTAGCGTCTAAGGTTAAGGCATACTGGGAGCTCCTTAAGTTCAGATTATCTTTCCTGGTGGCGTTCTCTTGTGCTTTCGGTTATGTATTAGCATCCCCTCACATTTTTTGGGAATCATTAGGGATGCTTTTCCTGGGCGGATTTTTATTGTCGGGTTCTTCTGTAATTATTAATCAGATCATCGAGAAAGATCTTGACAAACTGATGAATCGTACACAAAGCAGACCATTACCAACCGGACGTGTATCAGTACAGGAAGCAACTGTTTTTGCTATAATCTGTTTTGTTTTAAGTATTTGCATTTTGTTAATATGCACAAATGTACTTACAACAGTACTCTCCGTGGTATCGATGGTTCTGTATAGTTTTGTTTACACGCCGCTAAAGAGAGTAGGCCCTATAGCTGTATTTGTTGGAGCAATTCCTGGTGCATTGCCTCCTTTATTAGGATGGACTGCTGCTACAGGTCAGGTTACATATGAAGCACTAATCATTTTTGGTATACAGTTCATCTGGCAGTTTCCTCATTTCTGGGCTATAGCCTGGGTTGCTGATGACGACTATAAAAAGGCAGGATTCAAGCTTTTACCTTCGGGAGGACAAAAGGATCTGAACACGGCTATTCAGATCATGATTTATACGCTGTTTTTATTACCATTGAGTTTGTTGCCAGCCAAGTTTGGCATTACAGGCATTAACTCCGCTATAGTGGCTACGGTTTGTGGCATCCTGTTTCTGGCTCAGACGTTTTCATTAATGAAGACCAGTAGCAGACAGTCGGCACTTAGAATTATGTTTGGCTCATTTTTATACCTGCCCATTGTGCAGATAGCATATTTGTTAGATAAAGTTTAGGGAGGGGCGTATATGGCAACTGAAATTAAGATAGTAGAGGAAGCGAAAAAACCGCTTGGCATGCATCCTAAAAAATTTGCTATGTGGCTTTTCATTGTTACTGTATGTATGCTTTTTGCAGCTTGGACTAGTGCTTATATTGTAAAGCGAGCAGAGGCAGGATGGGCTGAGGTAGTTTTGCCGTCTCAATTTTATTTGAACTCCATCGTTGTAGTTTTAAGTAGTTTCACTATGATATGGGCACAGCTTGCTGCTAAACGAAATGATATTGAAAAAGTAAAGCTTGCCCTAGTATTGACTACTATATTAGGTATAGCTTTTTTAATCGGACAGTGGATGGCGTGGGGCAGTCTGGTCGAGATGAATGAACACTTTTCAGGTGGCAATGTATCTCATTCATTCCTATATGTTCTTACTGGAATTCACGCACTGCATATTATTGGTGGGTTGATCTTTATTCTCGTCACATTGAACATTGGATCAAAATTTCATCCAATGTTTTTTGTTAGAATTATCTCGGCACCTTCTATTATTATATTTTTAATAATGGCGTTGCGTCCAAAACACCAGCTAAAAGTAAACTCAAAAAATTTATTACAGCTTGAATTGTGTGCCACGTTTTGGCATTTTTTGAGTGTTCTTTGGTTATATTTGTTTTTCTTTTTACTCTTGAATAAATAGACAGAAACGTTTACAATACATTTAAAGAGCATAACTATTAAAATCTAATTTATACTATGGCAAGTACATCAACAGCAAGTGTAGCTCCGGGCCGGAGCGTATGGGATGGAGGAATGTCACCCATGGGCGCCAGCTATGGTAAACTCATGATGTGGTTCTTTCTTCTTTCTGATGCATTCACATTCTCTGCATTACTTATTACTTACGGTTTAGTTCGCTCTTCACACCATGCCTATACTGGTGCCGTTGAAGCCTTCAAATTTTCAACTGAGTGGTGGCCAATTCCAGAAAGAGTATATGAATCAATTCCCTTCTTCCATGGATTGGAAGCGCCTCTGGTGTTTGTTGGTATTATGACATTTATCCTGATTATGAGTAGTGTTACGATGGTGTTGGCTGTAGAAGCTGGTCACCGTATGGATCGCGCAGCCGTTGAAAAATGGATGATCTGGACTATTATCGGTGGCATTGCTTTCTTAAGCTGCCAGGCATGGGAATGGACTCACTTTATTCACGGTGCTCACGAAGGAAGATCAGTAGCTGAAGGTACAACATTCTTTGGTGCAAACCTTATTCAGAATCAATATGGTCCTTCAGACTTTGCTGATTTCTTCTTCTTTATTACAGGTTTCCACGGTTTCCACGTATTCTCAGGTGTTTGCTTTAACTTCCTGATCTATTATAATACTGTAACGGGTGTTTACGAACGCAGAGGTCATTATGAAATGGTTGAAAAGGTTGGTCTTTACTGGCACTTTGTAGACCTTGTTTGGGTATTTGTGTTTACTTTCTTTTATCTGGTTTAAAATTATTAATCGCTAACATATAGAATTATGTCATCGCATTCAGAAGAAACATCTCAAGTAACAGTACTTCCTCCCAATAAAGAGAAGATTAAACAACTTTGGACTGTTGCCGGTATACTCGGTATTATCACTGCCATTGAATTCATAATTGCTTTTACCATGCATCATGGTCCGCTAAAGACTTCGATATTTGTGGCACTTACAATTGTTAAAGCTGCTTACATCGTTGGTGAGTTTATGCACTTGCGTTATGAGGTTAAAGTATTGTTCTGGTCTATTCTCATACCTCTTATTTTTATTGCATGGATGCTGGTAGCCTTTGTGTATGAAGGTATGGCCATTTCTGCTGTTCGATAAGAAATAGAACTTTTATGAAAGGCTTAGGTTTAAGACTTAAGCCTTTTTTTTTGAATAATCACATAGCATAAAGCAGTTGATGAAGGGTAAAAAGGGACTATTCCTATTCTTGGCATTATTATTACCAATATGCGTATTTCTGTTTTTGAAAATATTTGGTAAGAATGAGTTTGCCGTAAAATCATTGTATCAAGTTAAAGCACCAGATGCCATTTCAGATTGTGTTATCCCAGCTATTCCTTACCACATCCCTGATAGTGTCATCAGTCAGTTAAACTTTGCTTCAGACAGTTTGTTATTGATCTGGTATGCAACTAACGAATCTGATATAACAAAGCCTAAAGCGAAAGTGACTGAAAAGTATAACATGTTAAATCAACATGTACTGTCTCCGACGGGTAAGTTTAAAACCTGGAAGGATTGTGTTTTCTTTATGCAATCACCTTACGACATAGTATTGTTGAATAAAAAGGGACTTATCCGTGGAGAGTATAAGTCTTATGACAGGGATGAAATGGATCGTTTATTTATTGAATTAGATATTATTTTGAAACGTTATTAATTATGGAAGTACAGAAGGAGCCTTATAGTAAGTTAATTGTTGCTGTTTCAATTGTTATACCAGTAGTTGTTGCCATTCTATTTGGCGTTGATAAAGTGCCTGGATATGACACCTCTTTTTTGCCTCCTATTTATGCTGCTATTAACGGACTAACAGCGATTCTCCTGGTTGCCGCAGTCATTGCCATTAAAAATAACAATCGCAAGCTTCATGAAGCATTGATGAAGACGTGTATTGGATTATCTCTTCTGTTTCTGGTTATGTATGTGATCTATCACATGACCAGCGACAAAACAGTTTATGGTGGTGAAGGAATTCTTCGTTACTTTTATTTGTTCATTCTAATAACCCACATTGTTCTTTCTATAGCGATTATTCCACTAGTTCTATTTACATATGTAAGAGCAGTGCGTGGTAATTTTGTAAAGCACAGAGCATTGGCAAAGATTACATTTCCAATCTGGTTGTATGTTGCTGTTACAGGTGTGATTGTTTATTTGATGATTAGTCCATATTATAAATAGACGAGTATGAAAACAAAATTCGTATTAAGCTGTTTGTGGTTGTGTATAGTTTCTATTTCTGCTCAGGCACAATGCGCTATGTGCCGTGCTACAGTTGAGAATAACTTTAGCAATGGTAAGCCTGGTATTGCAGCAGGGCTTAATGTTGGTATTTTGTATCTTCTGGTTATGCCATATCTGGCTATCGTGACGTTAGGTTTTCTCTGGTATCGCTCAAGCAAAGCAAATGGCAAAAAGATCTTACGTAGCGGGTTTACTGCAAGGTAAATGCCCAAGATGCAGAGAGGGTAATATTTTTACCTATCCGATCTCCAGAATTACAAAGTTCAATACCATGAATATGGCTTGCCCGGTATGCGAGGTGAGACTTGAGCCTGAACCGGGATTTTATCAGGGAGCGATGTATGTAGGTTACGGAATAACTATAGCCTGTATGTTAACGATAAGTATCACGCTCTATTTCTTCTTCAATCCGTCTGACTGGGTTTATATATTAAGTATTGTGGGATTTATGATTCTTATTGCTCCCCTCAATTATCGCTATTCACGAATTGTTTATTTATATTTTTTCGGAGGCATTGGTTATGATCCTCATGCCTTGCGACCTTAATTGTGCTTTCAACCAGGATTGAGTGCTTGGTTTTTTCGTTAACTTCGTAAACACCTTTTGTGATTTACGTTGAAGTCAAAACTATTTCTTCCATCCATTCTTTTTTTCTCCTTCCTGCTTAGTGGACTGGTTGCTACGTATCTTTCTTATCAGGATGTTTCACCTGAATCAATTACAAAAAAGATTACCAGCAAACTCCTTTTTGAATTACAGAAAATTGAATACGAGGCGAACACTGTCATAGAAAGTTCGAGAGAATCTGAAATGAATTTGCCTCCGGCAACTCACGGTAGCTTCTTTGTTTTTAACCACGGCGAGTTAGTAGGTTGGAATGATAACAGGTTTGTTCCTTCTTTTCAGGATGTTGAAAATGACTTTACGCTTAAGCTGCTTAAGACACCAGGTGGAGATTATCTCATCCGAAAATGGAAAATAGATACTGAT
>DATCRE010000172.1:0-16313 GCA_036569145.1 Cyclobacteriaceae bacterium | reverse complement strand
GTTCAATCAGGTATTGCAATATCTGCTGATGATACAACCAGAATCGTTGGGGAAGCTAAATTCCTGAGAGGATTTTATCACATGGAAGCAAAAATGATGTGGGGTAACATTCCATACGTTAATGAATCTGTTGATTACGCCAAGAATAACTTCAAAATCAGCAATGAAATTGATGCTTGGCCAAAAATAGAAAAGGATTTCAGTGATGCTTACGACATGCTAAAATCTGATGGCATGGCTGCTGGTCGTGCTAACAAATGGGCTGCTGCTGCATTTCTTGCAAAGACTTATCTATTTGAAAAGAAATGGGATGCTGCAATAACCGTTTTAGATGACATCATCGCTAATGGAAAAACACCAGGTGGTACTAAGTACAAATTGTTGGATAGATTCCACGATGCCTTTGATGCTGTAACGGATAATAGTTCAGAATCTGTTTTTGCACTTCAATCTTCAGTGAACGATGGTTCAGGCGCAGCTAACGCAAACGCCAATAACGTATTGAACTATCCTTACTTATCATCGCTGCCAGTAGGTTGCTGCGGATTTAACCAGCCAACATTTGATCTTGCAAATTCATACAGAACATCAGGTGGTCTGCCACTATTAGATGGTACATATAACAGCGATGCAAATGCATTGTCTGATCTGGCATGGATGGCATCGCCTACACCAACAAGTGTTGACAGAGATGTTAAACCTTTAGATCCACGCATTGACTGGACAGTTGCCCGTACCGGCGTTCCTTATTATGATTGGGGCGTTTATTCAGGTGCACCCTGGGTTCGTTCACTTTCTGATGGCGGTCCATATACACCAAAGAAAGCAATCTTCTCAAAAACTCAGATTGGAAAATATACGGATGGAAGTTCATGGACACCTGGTTACAACGCCGTAAACTTTACGTTCATGCGCTACGCTGAAGTCCTTTTAATGAGAGCAGAAGCAGCCGTAGAAAAAAATGAAGCCGGTTGGGGTGTAACGTATGTTGATATGGTTCGTAAGAGAGCACAAAATCCTGATGGATGGGTGAAGTTCTCTAAAGACCCTACAAAAGACGATTACTCAGCATACCTTGATCCTTCTGTTAAATCAATACCTGCAGGTAACTATGTAATTAGCTTGTATGGATCTTTTGCAGATCAGGCAACGGCTCGCAAAGCTGTTCACTTTGAACGCAAATTAGAATTAGGGATGGAAGGTAAGCGCTTCTTCGACTTAGTTCGTTGGGGTGAAACATCAAACTCAAATGCAAATTCAAATCCTGTAAACCTTCAATCTGCTATCGAGTATAATGGTAAGTACAATTCTATATCAGCTAAGACTTCGTTTTCAGTTGGTAAGAATGAATACTATCCAATTCCTCAAGATCAGATAGACTTGAACCAGGTTAATGGCGTTTCTGTATTGAAACAAAATGCTGGTTATTAATATTTGATTTATTAGTTATTTTAAAACGAAGGCAATGTACATTGCCTTCGTTTTTTTTTAATCGTCTATGAAAAACAAGGTTCTATATTTTGTGCTGTCGGGGTTTGTTGTAACTCTTTTGAATAGCTGCCATAAAAAAGCAGATACGTTATTTGTGATGAAAGATGCCGATGAAACAGGCGTCCATTTCACGAATGCCATTGAAGAAACAGATAGCTTTAACATACTCACCTATGAATATATTTATAACGGTGGAGGTGTTGCTGTTTCTGATTTTAACAATGATGGTCTGCAGGATTTGTTCTTTACAGGTAATGAAGTAGAGAACAAACTCTATCTCAATAAAGGTAATCTTCAATTCAGAGACGTTACCAATGAGGCTCATGTAAACGTAAAAGGAAGATGGAATTCAGGCGTTGCTGTTGCTGATATTAACAAAGATGGTTTGATGGACATCTACGTTTGTGCCACGATGAAAAAAGATTCAGCCAGCAGGTACAATATGCTTTTTATCAATAAGGGATTAAATAAAGACGGCGTGCCTGAGTTTGCTGACATGGCATTACAGTATGGTGTAGCGTTTGGAGGTTATAGCATTAACGCATCCTTTCTGGATTATGATAAAGACGGTGATCTTGATTTGTATATTCTCACAAACGTAAGAGTCTCTAACCAACCAACTAACTACAGGCCCAAAATAACAGATGGCTCATCGCCCAATAATGATAAGTTATATCGCAACAATGGTAATAATACATTTACAGACGTAACAAAAGATAGTGGAATAAATGTTGAAGGATTTGGTCTCGGTATATCCGTGGCTGACTTTAATATGGATGGATGGCCCGACATCTATGTTTCAAATGATTATCTCTCTAACGATAATCTTTTTATCAACAATAAAAACGGAACGTTCACAAATCGTATAGCTGAATTTATCGGACATCAAAGTCAGTTCTCTATGGGTAATGATGTTGCTGATATTAATAATGATGGGCTGCCTGACATTATCACGTTAGATATGTTACCGGAAATAAACAGCCGCAAGAAGACAACCATCAGCAATAAGAGTTATTTGAATTATATCAACAATGAAAAATATAATTATGAATATCAATATGTGCGCAACATGGTTCATCTCAACAACAATCTTGGTAAAGGAATTAAATTTAGTGAGATAGGAGAGTTGTTAGGTGTACATCAAACGGAGTGGAGCTGGTCACCACTGTTTGTAGATATTGACAATGATGGTAATCGTGATCTGCTGATTACTAATGGATTTCCAAAAGATATTTCTGATAAAGATTTTGCTAACTACCGCGCCGATGTTGGACACATTGCCGGTATTCGGTATATCATGGACTCGATTCCTATTGTCAGTATACCAAATTATGCTTATAAAAATAATGGCGATCTTACTTTCAAAGATGTAACTGTAGCGTGGGGATTGAATACTCCATCTTTTTCTAACGGTGCAGCATTTGCAGATTTAGATAACGATGGTGATTTAGATTATTTGATCAACAACATTAACAGCCCGGCATCCATTTATGAAAATCAGTTGACCAATTCTGAAAAAGAGGGTGCAGCAAACGATCATCATTTCATTCGTGTAAAGCTTAATGGTACTGAGGAGAACAGGCAAGCACTTGGAGCAAAAATCAATCTATACTATGGCAATGGTAAAATGCAATATGCTGAACAATCGCTCTCTCGCGGATTCCTTTCATCAGTTGAAGACATAATTCATTTTGGCTTAGGAAAAGAAACAACGATAGATTCATTGATTGTTCAGTGGCCTGATGGAAAATCGACAGTGTTGAAGAATGTAAAAGCTGATGAGGTGCTTCACATTGATGAGAAGATAGAAGGTAAATCGACAACAATACGTGTCATGTCAACGCAAGGCAGAACATTGTTTGAAGAAGCAAGTGCCGCAACAAAGATCATGTTCAAACACCAGGAAGAAGATCAGATTGATTTTAATTTGCAACGCACCTTGCCTCATAAATTTTCACAGGCAGGTCCTGGAATTTGTGTTGGTGACATCAACTCAGATGGATTAGAAGATTTTATCATTGGTGGCTCGAAAGATAATTACACAACAACTTTTGTTCAGAAGAAAGATGGAACCTTTAGTACTGTAAATAATCTCATACCAGAGAAGGTAAAATCTGAAGAGGATGAAGGTCTTTTATTATTTGATGCCGACAATGATGGTGACCTTGATTTATACATTGTCAGTGGGAGTATAGAACCGGGAATATCGTATGACATCTATCAGGACAGATTGTATATAAACAATGGCAAAGGAGTTTTTAAAGCCGATCCATCGGCGTTGCCTGATACCAAATCTTCAGGATCATGCGCGCGCGCTGCTGACTATGATGCAGATGGTGATTTGGATTTGTTCGTTGCTGGTCGCATAGTACCAGGAAGTTATCCTATGCCTGCCGAAAGTTATTTGTTGAAGAACGATCATGGAAAATTTACGAATGTTACAGAAGCGGTCTGTGCAGAATTAAAAACTCCGGGAATGATAACAGATGCTATCTGGTCTGACTTCGATAGTGACGGTAAAGTTGATCTCATTCTTGCCGGTGAATTTATGTCGGTTGATTTTTATAAAAACGAAGGACAGAAATTCAGAAAGCTTAGTAATACTGGTTTACAAAATGAACGCGGCTGGTGGAATAGTATTACAGCTGGTGATTATGATAAAGATGGAGACATTGATTATGTAGTAGGTAATCTGGGATTGAACAACAGCTATAGATGCAGTAAACAATATCCGCTGAAAGTGTTTGCCAAGGACTTTGATGGAAACAATAGCGTTGATCCGATTATGGCTTGCTATCAACGAGAATCGATGCAGGATACTGTTAAGAAGTTGTACCCCATTCATTTCTGGGATGAGCTTAATTCACAAAGCCCTAAATTCAGACAGAAATTTAATAACTATAAGCACTATGGTAAATCAACAATCACCGATGTATTAAGCGAAGAAGATTTAAAGGATGCTACGGTATTGGAAGCTAACAACATGGCAACAAGCTATGTTGAAAATCTTGGCAATGGCAAATTCAGAATGACAGCATTACCATTGCTTGTTCAGGTGTCGATGGTGAATGGTATGATTACCGATGATGTTAATAATGATGGCAACCTGGATGTGATGATGATTGGAAATGATTATGGCAACGAAGTATTCACGGGCAGATATGATGCATTTACAGGACTTGTTTTGCTAGGCAATGGTAAGGGAACATTTACAGTAACATCTTCTGCTAATAGTGGCTTCTATGTTAAAGGTGATGCAAAAGCATTAGCCCATCTGTATAATTCCAGACAAGAAGAAATATTTCTGGCCACACAAAACAGAGATAGCTTGAAAGTATTTATGCCGCGCGAAAACTTTAAAACAAACCTATTGGTACTTCAACCATTAGATGCGTGGTTAGAATTTATTTATCAGGATGGTAAAAAAGAAAGAGCAGAAGCTTATTATGGCTCTGGATACTTATCACAATCATCAAGAAAAATAAAAATTCCAAGTGGTGTTAAGGAGATTATTATTTATGATTCGCAGGGAAAGTCGCGAAAGATAATTCCTACAGTTATATAGAAAGAGTTGCACAGAGAAAAAAGTCAGGACTTACCTGGCTTTTTCTTTTTAGGAATTACACCAAATAAATCAGTTTCTTCTTTAATAAATTTAGGTTCAGGTATTGTTGTTCCACAATGCCTGTTTAATTGTTGAATAAGATATTGATTCAACTCAGGCGAGTGAAGTTCTTCATGCTGGTGCATAAAGAAATAAATTTTTTCGATGCCTTGCTCCATCCATAACTTGATACGTTGTACCCAGTCATCAATACGAGTGTAATCCGTAGGATGTAATCCATTACCTACAAAACGAATAAATGCCTGTGGTGTAGTGAGACGCATGTGAACACAATCACGTCTGCCGGAAGCATCCGTAATAACAGCACCCGTTTTATTGTTTTCAAGCATAGCAAATATTTGCTGGAAAGCATCCTTATTGCTGAACCATTCCGGATGACGTAGCTCAACAAACAGTGCGATATCATTGGAAAGAGATTGAATGAAAGATTGAATGGTCTTCAATGTTTGAGGCCCCATACCTGGATGTGGCATAAGAAATATCGGACCGAGATTATCGCCAAAGCCACTAATACCTTCAAGAAAACGTTCTGTTAATTCCTTTACATCAACGAGTCGTCTCAAGTGTGTGATCTCATCAACAAACTTAGGACAGAACATAAAGTTATTGCCAACTTTTGCTTTCCATGCCGCTGTTTGTTTTTCTGTTGGTATGCTATAAAATGTAGTGTTGAGTTCAATACAATTAAACTGCTTTGAATAATGATGAAGAAAATCTGCTTCTTTTGTTTTGGGTGGATAGATTTTTCCAACCCAATCCTTTCGGCCCCACTTGGCACAGCCAATATAAAATTGAGGTTTTGTATGGTTAGATTTTGTTTGTGCTAATACAGTGCGGGTCTCAGGTCTGTCCGGAGGAAGAGTAAAATCAATCGCACGTAAATCCGCAGGGTCTACTCGGCCAAATTCCATGTCGCAGATGTGTTGAACGAATTGCTAATGTATCCAATTAATTCTTTTTTAAAATCGTAAGTCAGGTTATTTTTGAGTCATGTTTACAGGAATAATAGAAGCGATGGGCGTTATTAAAACCATCCGCAAAGAAGGAACCAACAGGCACTTTTTAGTAAGTAGCCTCATTAGTAAAGAACTGAAAGTAGACCAAAGCATTTCTCACAACGGTGTATGTCTTACCGTAACAAAGCTTGAAGATAATGCACATTGGGTTACAGCCATAGATGAAACGCTCCGCAAATCTAACATCGGAGAGTTGACAGAAGGTGATAAAGTTAATCTTGAAAGGTGCATGCTTAACAATGGCAGATTTGATGGACACATTGTTCAGGGGCATGTTGATCAGACAGGAATAGTGAAGTCTATAAAAGAAGTTGGAGGAAGCTGGTTGTTTGATTTTAGTTATGATCCTGCTGCTGGAAATGTAACTATTGAGAAAGGTTCCATATCCGTGAATGGCATTAGCCTCACATGTTTTAATTCAAAACCTGATGGATTTACAGTAGCAATCATTCCCTATACATACGAGCACACAAATTTTCATCAGCTTAAAGAAGGTAGCACCGTTAATCTTGAGTTTGATATTGTTGGAAAGTACGTTAAAAAGCTATTAGCAATTAAATAGAATTACGAATTATCTTATCCATAATAGTATTAACCTAAACACATCCGATTATGTTATATCAAATAATGGACCTTGTAAAGCAGCATGCTGGCGATGCTATTATCAATAACCAGGCAATTCCTAATCAGCATAATGATGCAGCTATCGCTGATGTAGGTAATCAGATTTTCAATGGATTACAGAATCATATTTCTCAAGGAAACTTTCAACAGGTAGCTTCACTGTTTCAAGGTGGCCCCATCGCTAACAATCCAATGATAACACAAATCATATCATCGGCAGCGGGAAGTCTTGCATCTAAATTTGGAGTGTCACAACAATCAGCTCAAAGCATTGCCTCAAGTCTGATTCCAGTGGTTATGAATAAATTCATTTCCAAAACAAATGATCTAACAGACAATTCTTTCAATTTGCAAGATGTAATGAGTGGTCTTGGTGGAAGCAATTTTGATATTGGAGGAATGCTCGGTCAACTCAGTGGCAATTCTAAACAAGACACTGGTCTTGGAGATATCGGTGGTATGCTTGGTGGTTTATTTAAATGAAATTATAAAAAAGAAAGAGTCCCAATACTGCTACAATATTAGGACTCTTCTTGTTTGTGCATTGCACGTAATATTTTTTATTTTAAACTTTCTGATATAATGCTTTGATTCTTTTCTGCAATCCTTCCGATGCGCTGACATGTGGCAATCTTACATAAGACTCACAGATGCCCATTAACGAAAGTACTTGCTTAATGCCATTAGGATTTCCTTCTTCATACATCAGTCCATTGATATCAAGAAGTCTGAATTGCTCTACCTTTGCTTTAGCAAAATTTCCAGCGAAAGCATAATCCTTCATTTTCTTAAACACTTGTGGATAAGCATTTGCCAACACGGAGATAACGCCTTTACCACCGATGCTGTACAGAGCAAGCGTCATCATATCATCACCCGATGCCAGGATAAAATCTTCGGGCATATCCTTAGCAATTTTCATGCACTGCTCCAGGTTTCCTGATGCCTCTTTAGTACCGATAATATTCTTAATAGCGGCTAACCTTAGTGTTGTTTCAGCAGAGATGTTAGAACCTGTTCTTCCAGGAATATTATATAACATTACCGGAATCGGTGAAGCTTTTGCTACAGCTTTAAAATGTTGATAAATGCCTTCCTGTGATGGCTTGCTGTAGTATGGACTCACAGAAAGCAATGCATCAACACCATTCAGGTCTGTTGATTTTATTTCATCAATAACATGTTGAGTATTGTTTCCACCAATACCGTAAACAATAGGCAGTTTGCTGCTATTATTTTTCTTTACAAACTCCAGAATCTTTTTCTTCTCCTCACCAGATACCGTAGGCGATTCACCTGTAGTACCCATCACCACGTAATAATCCGCACCCTTACCGCTATGCTTCATAAGCTTCTTTAATGCTGTGTAATCAACATCGAGTGTGCTTGTAAAGGGGGTAATAAGGGCTACGCCGGTTCCGTGAAGTTTTTTCATGATTATCAGTTTCTCAAATTCGGGCTCAATATTAAGGCAAAAATTGCAGAGTTGTTCATCTGCCCGCAAATATTGAATTTGACTTCTTACCTTTGTCTCGAAATTCAATAGTCCCTAAAGGATAAAAACCTTTCAGACATGCAACTTGTTGATCTTACTCTATGGCCCGAAGAGGCCTTTAATGAAGCTTTGTTTCCCGATATTTTATATCAAAAGCTGGGAGTTCCAAATGATGGTCAGGCACATATCAAAATTGTAAAACGATCTATCGATGCCCGCTCAAGAAAAGTATGCGTGCGCTTTCAATGCCAGATTGTTTCTGCGAACGAAGCTACGCGCGAACTAACAACAAGAATTTATCCCGACGTAAGCAAATCAAAACAAGTGATCGTTGTGGGCTCCGGACCAGCAGGTTTATTTGCTGCACTACGATTGATTGAATTAGGCATCAAGCCAATTGTACTGGAACGTGGCAGCGATGTGCAAGCCCGTCGTCGTGACCTTGCTGCGATCAATAAAGATCATATCGTTAATCCAGAATCAAATTATTGTTTTGGAGAGGGCGGTGCTGGCACTTACTCTGATGGCAAGCTATACACCCGTTCTAAAAAACGTGGTGACATAAATCGTATTCTTGAAATTCTTGTGGCCCATGGTGCGAAAGAAGAAATTCTATTCGATGCACATCCACACATTGGCACAAACAAATTGCCGAAGCTCATTGAGCAAATACGAAAAACAATTCAGGATGCCGGCGGCGAAATACATTTCAACACCAAGGTTGTTGATTTTGTAATTGATAAAAATGAAATGCGTGGCGTTGTTCTTCATACAGGCAATACGCTCAAAGGAGAAAGTGTTATCCTGGCTACAGGACATTCGGCAAGAGACATCTTTGAATTGCTTAATAATCATAAAATTCAAATCGAACAAAAACCATTTGCACTTGGCGTTCGCGTTGAGCATAATCAAACGTTGATCGATAAGATTCAATACCATTGCTCAACAGATCGGGGAGAGTTTCTTCCGGCATCATCGTATGCATTGGTTCACCAGGCAACAGTGAAAGGTGAAGAGCGAGGAGTGTTTTCATTCTGCATGTGTCCCGGTGGATTTATCGTACCTGCGGCAACAGCGTCCGGAGAAATTGTGGTGAATGGTATGAGTCCTTCGCGACGGGATTCGAAATATGCCAACTCTGGTATTGTTGTAGCTGTTAATGAATCCGACTTCAAGTCGTTCAACAATTATGGAGCGTTGTCAGCTATGCACTTTCAGGCCAGTGTTGAAAAGATGGCATTTAAAATGGCTGGAGGTACACAGCGCGCCCCTGCACAAAGACTTGTTGATTTTGTAGAAGGAAAAGTATCGTCATCGTTACTCGATACATCATACCAGCCGGGATTAACTTCAGTTGATATGAAAGCAGTGCTGCCTGATTTTATAACGCAGGCCTTAAGACAAGGCTTCAAAAATTTCGGTACCAAGATGAAAGGCTATTACACCAACGAAGCCCAGATTGTTGGTGTTGAAAGCCGCACCTCATCCCCCGTTAAAATACCTCGCGATAAGGAGACATTGGAGCATCCACAGATCAAGAGATTTTTTCCTTGTGGTGAAGGAGCAGGTTACGCTGGTGGCATCGTATCAGCTGCGATGGATGGTGAGCGTTGTGCTGAAGCATCTGTTCGATTGATTCAATTTTAAAATTTCATATTTCAGAAGACTTAACCTGAAATTCAAAACCTTCTAATTTGAAATCGCTCCTGTCCGGAATAGGACAGCTATTTACAGAAGCGGACGATCAAAAGCCTTAAAAAGCACGTTTTTTTACGTTACAAGCAATATGCCCGGTTGGCACTATTGTTGGCCTAACCCCATCACATTAAACTATCGTATGATAAAATTAAAGGATATAGATAAGTATATCGACTCGCGTTTTCAGCGAACCTTTATCTTAAAAGGTGTTAATCTCGAAGTACAACAAGGTGAGTTTCTAACTATCATGGGCCCAAGTGGTGCGGGTAAATCTACCCTCATGAACATTATTGGTATGCTCGATGAGCCTTCAGCCGGGGAGTATTACTTTTTTGATGAGCCAGTGCATCGCATGAAGGAAAAGCAAAAGTCTGACATGCATAAAAACTATATCGGTTTTATTTTCCAGGCTTATCATCTTATTGATGAGCTCACAGTTTATGAAAACATTGAAACGCCTCTGCTTTATAAAGGCGTTGGAGGCAGTCAACGTAAAAGCATGGTAGCCGAAATGCTTGATCGTTTTAACATGGTTGCCAAGAAAGATCTTTTCCCGGAGCAGCTCAGTGGTGGTCAGCAACAGTTAGTGGGCATTGCGCGTGCTATCGTTGGTCAGCCAAAATTAATACTGGCTGATGAACCAACCGGCAATCTTCATTCCGATCAGGGTAAACAGATCATGGAGATTTTTACAAAATTGAATGAAGAAGGTATAACTATAATTCAGGTAACGCACTCTGAAGAAAATGCACAGTATGGTAAGCGTATTGTTCGTGTTACAGATGGCGCAATCTCTTCTGATGAATTAGTGCTGAAAAAAAGTAGTGTAGCATGAGAGTGAAATTAATAGGAGCTTTATTTTTCATTGGTGTAATCACTGCAAATGCGCAGACACCAACACGTGTTCTTTCATTTGAAGAAGCTGTAAAGATTGCTTTGCAAAATAGTGTTTTGCTAAATCAACAAAAGAATAACCTGGAGTTGAGTCAAACGCAAAAACTCTCCTCCATTGCTGGTATTGGTCCGAGCATACAAGCGAATGGACAAGTTTACCAGGTTAATGGTAATTCATTTAACTCTCAAACAGGACAATTAATCAATGGTGTGCGCGATGCCGTGACAGGATCAATAAGTGCAAACATGAACTTGTTCAGTGGCTTTTCTCGAATTAACAGTATTCGTCAATACAGCAACCAGCTTGATGCACAAGCTTATTATGTAAACAGAACATCGCAGGATGTTGTTAACACCGTCTCATCTCAATACTTACAAGTAATGCTGGATGTTGAATTGGTAAAGATTGCCAAAGAGAATTTTGATGCCCTTGATAAACAATTACAACTTGTTAAAGAGCATGTGAAAGTTGGTTCACGTTCACCGGTTGATGAATACAATCAGGATGCATTGACTAAAGCCGGAGAGTTACGCTGGGTGCAGGCCGAAATCACATTGAATAACGACAAGTCGTTGTTAACACAAACTTTATTGCTTGATCCTTTCGAACAATTTGAAGTTGAAAAGCCAAAATGGAACATGGATTCTATCGGTGCCGAGAAGTTTGATGTTCAAGAGCTTGCCAAATCAGCGAAGCAATACAGAGGAGATTATTTGAGAGCGGTTAAAAATGAAGAGGCTGCCAAATTTGGTATGCGCGCAGCCACAGGTCAAATGATGCCAACGTTATATGCATTTGCAAACTATGGTTCAGCCTATAACTTTCAGCATGGTGTACCAGATTCAGTTAAACAATATAACACTATAATTGTAAACGATCCATCGGCCACATCAGGATATTCTCTTCAGACAGTTGAGAGCGCGAAATATTACAGCAATCCTGAAACACCACGTCCTTTTTCCGAACAATTCAGAAAGAATAACTTATACAAGAGCTACGGTTTCCAGTTAACCATTCCGTTGTTTAATGGTTTACAAAACAGGGTGTATCATGAACAGCAAAAAGTGCTATACAGAAATAACCAGATTACACGTAAGAATCTTGAATACCAGATTGGAAACGATGTGATAAGAGCTGTGCGTAACTATGAAGGTGCTCGTAAGGCCTACCAGGTAAGCATTGACCAGCTTCATGCGGCAGCCACTGCCTTTCAATATGAGACAGAACGCTATAACCTGGGCGTAACCAATTTTGCAGATTTCACTAATGCCAACCGTGTTTTTGTTCAGGCTCAAACTGACAAAGCACAGGCTGAGTACAAGTTTGTATTCCAGAAAGTGCTTTTAGAGTATGCCGTAGGCACATTAAAGCCAGAGGACATTAAGTAGTACGCTGACATTCAGATTCAATCATTTAAAATCATAATATTTTCACTATCTTTGCGGCCCGCTCATATCGAGTGGGCCGTTTTGCATTAAAACGGTATGTGTAACCAAATTTGTAACGTTTCAGCCCGAACGTTGCATGTAAAAGCAGGGCATTTCTAATGGCAAAAGCACAAAAACCAGCAGACAAGCCAAAAAAATCAACTGCTGAAGACGAAGCGAAAGCTTCTGCAAAAAAAACAGCTAAATCAGCTGCACCAGAAATCGAGTTTGACGAAGAAGATCCCTTAGCGGAAATCAGATCTCTCAAGAAAGAAGAAATTGACACAGAAGCTATTCCTGCTCACCAGCTTAAAAAGGCTGTGCATGTGAATCAGATTCCAGGTGAGTTCGATTGGGAAGCATTTGATCGCAAAGGTTTCGGAGAAGGATACTCTAAGAAAGATCGCGAAGAACTTTCTAAAGTATACTCTGCTACAGGCACAACGGTAAACGAAAGTGAACTTGTTGAAGGTGTTGTAGTAGGCATCAACGACCGCGATGTTATTTTGAATATCGGATTTAAGTCTGACGGACTTGTGCCGTTAGCTGAATTCAAAGATCTTCCTAACCTTAAAGTTGGTGATATTGTTGACCTCTTCATTGAAGAGCGTGAAGACAAAATGGGTCAGCTTATCCTGAGCCGCAGAAAAGCCAAATTACTTAAAGGCTGGGAGCTTGTACAAAAAGCTCTTGACAAAGATTCAGTTATTGAAGGCTTTGTTAAACGCAGAACTAAAGGTGGTCTTATTGTCGATGTATTCGGCATTGAAGCTTTCTTACCAGGTTCACAAATCGATGTTAAGCCCATCCGCGACTTCGATATCTATGTAAACAAAACTATGGAAGTGAAAGTTGTGAAAATCAACTACACGAACGACAACGTTGTTGTATCGCATAAGGTATTGATCGAGAAAGATCTTGAAGAACAAAAAGTAGCCATCCTGAGCAACCTTGAAAAAGGACAAGTGCTTGAAGGTACTATCAAGAACATGACGAACTTCGGTGTGTTCATTGATCTTGGTGGTGTTGATGGATTACTACACATTACTGATATTTCATGGGGCCGTATCAACCATCCTGAAGAAGTTCTTAAACTTGATCAGATTGTTAAAGTGGTTGTTCTTGACTTCGATGAAGAGAAGAAGAGAATTTCTTTGGGTATGAAGCAATTGACTTCACATCCTTGGGATTCTTTAGCAACTGACGTTGTTGTTGGTTCTAAAGTAAAAGGTAAGATTGTTAACGTAGCTGATTACGGAGCGTTCTTAGAACTGCAACCTGGTGTTGAAGGTCTGATCCACGTATCTGAAATGAGCTGGTCACAACACTTACGCAATCCACAAGACTTCATGAAAGTTGGTGACGAAGTTGAAGCTGTAGTGTTAACATTAGACCGCGATGAGCGCAAGATGTCACTTGGTATCAAACAACTTACTGAAGATCCTTGGACAAGACAAGATGTTCTTAGCAAGTATGCTGTTGGAACGAAACATAAAGGTGTTGTTCGTAACCTTACTAACTTCGGTTTATTCATCGAGTTGGAAGAAGGTATCGACGGATTGGTACACGTTTCAGATTTAAGCTGGACGAAGAAAATCAAGCATCCTTCTGAGTTCGTTAAAGTTGGTGAAGAAATGCAAGTACAGGTATTGGAGCTTGACGCTGCAAACCGTCGCT
Source organism: Cyclobacteriaceae bacterium (assembly GCA_036569145.1). Lineage (GTDB taxonomy): Bacteria > Bacteroidota > Bacteroidia > Cytophagales > Cyclobacteriaceae > DATCRE01. The sequence continues at coordinate 2,365 of DATCRE010000172.1, read as the reverse complement.
TAGCATTGAGCCACAAACATCTTGAAGAAAACCCTTGGGATACTTTCGAAACGATCTTCACGATTGGTTCAGTTCACAAGTGTACTATCAACTCCAAGAATGACAAGGGCGTTGTACTTGAATTACCTTACGGTATCGAAGGTTTCTGCTCATCGAAGAACATTGCTAAAGAAGATAACAGCAAAGCCGAAGTTGGTGATGCATTAGACTTCAAAGTGCAGGAGTTTTCTAAAGATGACAGAAGAATAGTTCTTTCACATAAAGCTACATGGTCTACTGAAGAAGATAAAGGGGCTGCTGCCAAAACAGGCGCTGCTGCCGGCGCGAAGAAAGCACCTTCAAAAGGTAAGACTATCGATAACATCAATCAGCAGTCAGAGAAATCTACGTTGGGCGATATCGAAGCATTAAGTGCATTGAAAGAGAAAATGTCAGGCCCTAAAGGCGAATAATTATTTTCTATTGAGAAAGGTGATTCTGTAAAGGATCACCTTTTCTTTTTTATTGCGTTGCAAAACCACCTGTTTTTTATAGTTTTGCCAACCAATTAACGGGTCTCGTGGCCGAGTGGCTAGGCAGAGCTCTGCAAAAGCTTCTACAGCGGTTCGAATCCGCTCGAGACCTCTGAAAACCTCGGAATTTAGCTAATTTCGAGGTTTTTTGTTTAAGCAGTGTCACAATCAGTATCACAAAAAAACTAGAATTTTTTTCTTGGACTATATTTTTTGCAGTCAGTGAGTTTCAATAAGCTGCTTCAATAGAGCTTAAACTTTACTATCTGTTTTGGGGATGCTAGGTTAATTATCACGACACTACTCTATAAATATAATAGTATAGACAATTTATTAAAATCCTTTTACAGATGGATAAACTCGATGAATTCCTTAATTCTTTAAAGACGTCTTTCAAGCTCTTTTTCTTCTCTTTTACAAATTCTTGGTTGCTGTGTAATTGAAACCAAATCTTTGTATAATGCAAAAAGCCATCTTTTGTGAGATGGCCTCTTGTGTTATTTATCTTTTATTTATCTTCCTCTACTGTGTCCTCCACCTGAATGTCCTCCACCACCACCGCCAGAGTGACCACCGCCAGAACGACTTCCACCAGAAAAACCACCACCACTATGTCCACCACCAGGGAAGCTATGTCCTCCTCCGCTGAACTGACTTCTGCCGCCACCAGAGAAACTACCTCCGGAGTGGCTACTACTAAAATGACTTCTGCTACCTCCCGAGAAGCTACCTGAACGTGAGCCACCTCCATGTATGAAGCCACTGCTATTGTTTCGACTTCCACCATCTCCAAATGACGGAGACGAAGTGTGAGAGAAACTACCTCTGCCAGATGAAGCATCATGACGACCATTGTATCCCTGGTGATCCTGATAACCCTGGTAGTCACGGTAACCGTCGTTGTTCGTACTTATACGGCCACGACCGTGACCATTTGAATCCCATCCATAGTGATTACCGTTATTTACAAAGCCGTGGTTGAAGTCAGAAGAAGTTCTGCCTGCGTAACCGCGATAGTGATTATCGCCACCGTCATGGCGACCTCGTGAACCTCCATTATTGTTTGCATAATAATGGTTTCGATAGTTATTCACTTGTATATGATAATTGTTATACACATAACTTGATGAACAGCGATAGTGTGCATAAAATCTTGGCATGTAGCCTATGCGATGCGAGTAACAGAAAGAGTAATAAGGACGGTATGGTGTCCACCATGGACTGTAAATGTAGAAAGCTACCGGTGACCATGGTCGCCACCATCCGGGATAATAACTCCATGCCCAGGGTGACATCCATGGATTATAATATGGAGCATATACATATTGCACTACAGGCCATGTCCACACATTGGTAACGACACGTGCCGTGCTTGTGTCGGCATTTACCCGAACTTCATCAGAAGGTTCGATGATTGTTTCAATGCCATAGATGTCGGCATTACCAGTGATTTGGAGTGTAGCTTGGCCATCATCAAGTTTTTGTAATTCAATGACCGCCACATCCTGACTTTCTGTAGGAGAGATGACAGCTTGTAACACAAAGGCGTGAACATTACCTTCTGTATGATCAATCACCTTGATATAGTCGATGTTGTTATCGTTGTTAAGATCGAGATTGTTAACCTTCGAATCTGGTGAATTCAGCATGTGTTCAAAATCTTCAGGTGAAGAAGATTTTTTGAAGAGCTCAAGAGCTCCTTCCAGGCTGAAGTTATCGCCCGGCACTTCTGCCGTCGGACTACCTTGCAGATTATTTGTCATCGTCTGTGCATGGGTGTTGAATCCAAGTGCCAGAGCAGCAAAAACCAAAATCCAATTTGACGTTTTCATAAGCGTTTAGCTTTTTGTGAA
>DATCRE010000171.1:0-10547 GCA_036569145.1 Cyclobacteriaceae bacterium | reverse complement strand
GGTATGCCTGTTGATATGGATTCTGTTATGACATTGGCTTCGAAGTATAATTTGAAGGTTATAGAAGATTGTGCCCAATCGCATCTGGCTAAATACAAAGGCAGATATACAGGTACAATTGGCCATGCAGGCTCGTTTAGTTTTTATCCTACTAAAAATCTGGGAGCCTATGGAGATGCCGGAGCTATTGTAACCAATGATGATGAACTTGCATTGCTATGCAGGCAGCTTGCTAATCACGGACAACTTAAAAGGGATATTCATTTACGCCCCGGACGCAATAGCAGGTTAGATACAATGCAAGCTGCTATTTTATCTGTTAAATTAAATTATCTTCAACATTGGACAGATCAACGCATTCTACACGCTAAGCTTTATCGTAAGCTTTTAGAGGGACGTTTTCAATGCCCCGTCATCCCAAATGATTACGTACATGTTTATCATCTTTTTATCATACAGGTTGAGAGACGTGAAAAACTAAGAGCTCATTTAAAAGCTCAAGGAATTGATACAGGTCTTCATTATCCTTTACCCGTTTCATCGACAGATGCTTTTAGGAACTTTAACAGGTTGCTGTTAGATTCTTGCATTGTAAATGAAAGCTACTCTGGACGAATTCTCTCATTACCCATTTTTCCGGAACTTACAGAAGAGAAGATCAGGTATGTTTGTGAAGTACTGACCAAGTTTTGAAAACTAGCCCTTATCGATGGCCTTTAGGTTAAAAATAGGGTTTTGGTGGTAAATTGGGGGTTATCCTTATATTTGCTGGCTAATAATTTTAACAACCCACTATGATCCGATTTTGGCTGTTTTTTCTAGGGGCAGTAGTTTTGTTAAGTTCCTGTGTTTCAAACAGAAAGTACGTTTACATGCAAAATCACGATGTAAATAAACAGCATGTACCAAAAGATAGTGTCGTTCGTACCTATGCTGTTGATTCTTTCAAATACAAAATTCAACCCAACGATATTATTTCTGTTCGTATTAAAAGTCTAACCGACAAAGAATTTGATTTTTTTTCGGAATATGCTGGGAGTAATCAAGTAAATAACCTGGGTGGAAATGGTGCAAACGCATTGTTGATTGGTGAACTCGTAGACGAACAGGGTAGTATACCATTTCCTGTTATTGGTAAGGTGAAAGTAGCAGAATTGACAGTCTTTCAAGTTCAGGATACATTGCAAAAGCTTGCCAACAAATACTTTGAATCTCCTATTGTAAAAGTAAGATTACTTAATTACAGAATTACCATCCTCGGTGAGGTAGCTAAGGAAGGTTCTATAACACTTGGCAACAATCGGGTTAGTATGCTTGAGGCCATTGGACTTGCGGGAGGGCTTGGAGAACTGGCTGATCGTACTCATTTAAAATTAATACGACAGCATGATAATATGGCAGAAATAGTTTATTTGAATATACTTGATGAGAACTTTGTTAAGTCGCCGTATTACTATGTTAATCAAAATGATGTGCTAATAATACCGCCACTAAAGCAACGTCCTTTTCGCAAATATTTTGCGCCAAACATAGGGCTAGCTGTTTCTACGATTTCCATTATCTTATTAGCTCTTAATCTCTTGAAATGAACCCAGTTAGTCCCCGGCAAGATGTGAACACTCTGGCTCCATTGCAGGAGGGGTTCCGTATTGACGTAAAACGAATTATTTACAGGTCACTTCAATATTGGTATGTCATTGTACTATCACTCACCATTGCATTAGCCTATTCCTTTTTTAAGACTCGTTATGCAGTGCGCATCTATCCCGTTACAGCTTCATTTCTGATTAAGCAAAAAGAGGAAACATCTGAAGGAAGGCTGCTCTATAACAATCCGCTTGTAAGTGGTTTTCGTAATTACCAGGATGAAGTTTATCTTATTCGCTCTTATCCTCTTATACAGAGTACGTTGGAAAAACTGAATTTTGGTGTGGCATTTTATAGTGAGGGCAGTGTATTAACAACAGAAGAGTATAATACCGCTATTGAAGCAAGAGTATTGAAGGATAATGGAATTCTTTCTTCCCGGTTTTATTTTAAATTACAGAATGATACCACCTACGAACTCCGTGAAGATGGTGATGAACCAGGACCCAAGAAATCGTCCACCTTTACTCTGGGCGATACAATAAGTTTTGAAGGCTTAACACTTCGTTTCTCACTAAGAGAGGGTAGGAGTACAAGGGAAATGAAGGGTATGTTTTTGTTTACTTACACCGCTCCGGCATTGCTAACGGGTTCCTATGTGTCGCGATTAAGCGCGGCCTGGGCTGAAGAAGGATCGGGTGTAATTAACCTTGCAATTAATGGATCTAATCCTGTTAAAGAAATTGATTTTCTAAATGGATTGATAGATCAATATCAACGATATGATCTTGATAAAAAAATATTGGCTGCATCACGCACAATTGATTTTATTTCAGAGCAGCTTACCGGTATCAGTGATTCACTTCATAATGTAGAACGACAGCTTGAACGATTCAAAGACAACAATGTGATGACAAGTCTTAGTTCTGAAGCCGAGCGTTTGTATAAAAAACTAGAGCCTTTAGAAGAGCAGCGCGTTGCGCTGGTTATAAGTGGTAATTATTTCAAATACCTGACTGATTACATAACAAAAGGCGGTGAGAATTTAGATCAAGTCATCTTACCTTCTTCCGTAGGTATTACTGATCCAATCCTTACAGAGCTTGTATCGAAAATGATTGATTTGCAGATGCATCTTAAAATGAATACACGTCAGGACAATCCTCTGATCACCGAAGGTAAGCGCAAGATTGTTGAACTGAAGCATGACATATTGGAGTCTGTTAAAAATCAACGCTCAACAGATAAGATCAAGCAGGACTATATTGATAGTCAGATACGTGAAATTGAAAAGCAACTCAATTATTTGCCACAAGCAGAACGCAGGCTTGTATCTATTCAGCGGAACTATTCTTTGTTAGAGAACCTGTATATCTTTTTATTGCAAAAGAAAGCAGAGGCCGGTATTTCAAAAGCCTCTACGACAACAGATATATCCATCGTAAATCCTTCTATGGTTACAGGTGGCCCAATCTCACCGCGACCTGCAAGCAACTACATTTTTGCGTTTATTCTTGGTCTTGGGATACCTATTGCCCTCTTCGTTTTGCTGGAGGTATTTAATACCAAAGTTCAGTCGAAGGAAGATGTTGAGAAAGTTACAAGCATGCCATTTATTGGTGGTGTGGGCCATAAGAGTGGTGAGAATAATCTCGAGGTATTAAAGACGCCGAAATCATCAATAGCCGAATCTTTCCGCGCGTTGCGATCAAACCTTACTTATTTTCTAGGTACGCGAGAAAAGGCAGTATTTATGGTTACCAGTTCTATCAGCGGAGAGGGTAAAACATTTACATCCGTTAACCTTGCATCTGTCTTTGCGCTTTCAGGCAAGAAAACACTTATTGTAGGTGCCGATATGCGTAAACCTAAAATCTTTTATGATTTTGGTCTATCTAATGATTTAGGACTTAGCAATTACCTGGCTGGTTTAAATAATTTTGATGAGATTATTCAGCATACCAGTAATTCATATCTCGACATGATTAGTGGGGGACCTGTGCCACCTAATCCTTCTGAGTTGTTACTGAATAAGAGAATGGAAGATTTCCTGGTGGATGCCAAAACACGTTATGACTATGTTATCATAGACACGCCACCATTGGCCATAGTAACGGATGCCTTTGTTCTGGCACGGCATGCAGATCACACATTGTTCCTTGTCCGTCAAAACTACACACCAAAAGCCTTGCTTCGTACAGCTAACGATTTTTATTCCTCAGGTAAGCTGCAGAATATTAGCATTGTATTAAATGATATTTATCGTTCAGGTCCTGGTTATGGCTATGGATACGGCTATGGTTATGGATATGGCTATGGCTACGGTTATGGCTACGGTAACAAGGAGTCTAGAAAAAATGGCTATGGCTACTATATGGAATGAGATATGATAGATAAAAAGGCTAAAATCTATATTGCAGGACATCGTGGTATGGTAGGGTCTGCTATTTGGCGGGATCTGGAAAAGAGAGGTTATGATAATCTTATTGGCAGAACTTCAACTGAGTTGGATCTTAAAGATCAAGTAGCAGTAAATAAGTTTTTTGTTGAACAAAAGCCTGAATATGTTTTTCTGGCCGCTGCCAAAGTTGGAGGTATCCTGGCCAACAATATTTACCGGGCAGATTTTATTTATGAAAACCTGGTAATGGAGGCCAATGTAATTAAAGCGGCACATGATAATAGTGTAAAAAAACTAATGTTTCTAGGGTCTTCGTGCATTTATCCAAAATTTGCAACTCAACCCATTCAGGAATCATCTTTGCTCGAAGGGCAGCTTGAGTCCACTAATGAGCCATATGCAATTGCTAAAATAGCAGGAGTTAAAATGTGCCAGGCATTTCATGCACAATATGGTGATAATTTTATCAGTGTTATGCCAACAAATCTTTATGGCTATAATGATAATTATGATGCGAGGAATTCACACGTACTGCCTGCTATGATCAGACGTTTTCATGAAGCGAAGATCAACAACACATCCGTAGTCGAAATTTGGGGAACGGGTACACCACGACGTGAATTTTTATTTTCAGATGATTTAGCGGATGCATGTGTTCATTTAATGCTTCACTATGATTCACCTGAAGTTATCAATGTTGGTACAGGGGAGGATTTGCCAATACAAGATCTGGCATATCTTGTTGCTGATGTTGTTGGCTATACTGGTGAAATAAAAAATGATCTCAGTAAACCAGATGGTACACCCCGTAAATTGCTTGATGTTTCAAAGATTCATTCGTTGGGATGGAAACACTCCACACCTTTGCGTGTGGGGATAGAGAAGGCTTATGAAGATTTTTTGAAGCGCTAAATAACTTTAAGAGTTGAAGAAAAGAAATATAAAAAAATAAGAATGAAAGTCGCACTAATAACAGGTATAACAGGACAGGATGGAGCATATCTGACTGAGTTGTTGCTGGATAAGGGATACTTTGTACATGGCATTAAGCGTAGAGCATCGTTATTTAATACTGACCGGATTGATCATTTATATCAGGATCCACATGAGAAGGGATTACGACTTAAATTACATTATGGTGATCTGACAGATTCCACCAATCTTATTCGCATTATTCAAGAGACACAACCCGATGAGATTTATAACCTGGCAGCGATGAGCCATGTAAAGGTTAGTTTTGATACGCCGGAATATACAGCAAATGCTGATGGTATTGGTACATTGCGTATTCTTGAAGCCGTGCGTATTCTGGGGCTTAGCCAGAAAACAAAGATTTACCAGGCTTCAACGTCTGAACTATATGGTTTAGTACAGGCAGTGCCGCAATCTGAATCAACTCCTTTTTACCCCCGTTCTCCATATGCAGTAGCAAAACTTTATGGATATTGGATCACGGTAAATTATCGTGAAGCTTATAATATGTTTGCTTCGAACGGAATACTATTTAATCATGAGTCGCCTTTACGCGGTGAAACTTTTGTGACTCGAAAAATTACCCGTGGTGTTGCCAAAATTGCACTTGGTATGGATAATAAATTGTACATGGGCAATCTGGATGCCCGTCGCGATTGGGGGCATGCCAAAGACTATGTTGAAGCAATGTGGCGTATTCTTCAACATGATAAAGCTGATGATTTTGTAATTGCTACCGGTGTAACAACAACGGTGCGTGATTTTATTAGCATGGCGTTTCTTGAAGCAGGTATTGGTGTTACGTTTAGCGGAAGCGGTATCAATGAAAAAGGAATTGTAAGCAGTATAGATGCAGCTCGCTATGCTGCGGCTATTGATTCGCATGAAGATCATGTAAAAGCTCCAACGATCGGTCAGGAAGTTGTTGCCATAGATAAAGCTTACTTCAGACCAACGGAAGTAGAGCTATTAATTGGAGATCCAACCAAAGCCAATACCCAGTTGAAATGGAAACCAAAGTATGATTTACAAGGCCTTGTTACTGAAATGGTAGCTGCCGATTTGGAACTTTTCAAGAGAGATCTGCACCTCTTAAAAGGAGGACATAAGGTATTAAGACAAGCTGAATGAGGCTTGCCTCTTGCAAAGAGAAATTTATTTAACAAGATCAATGAGTACGCATAAAATAACCATAGAACCAGGTCGGGGAGAAAAGAATTACTGGAAAGATCTGTGGATATTTAGGGAGTTGTTTTACATTCTTTCATGGCGCGATATCAAGGTTAGATATAAGCAAACAGTTATTGGAGCTGCATGGAGTATAATACGACCCCTGTTAACCACCATTATTTTTACTTTTATTTTTAACAGAATGGCAAAGCTGAATGCACCTCCTCATGTGCCTTATACTATATTGGTGTTTACTGGTATGTTACCCTGGCAGTTTTTTGCCAATGCTTTGTCAGAAGCGAGTGCGAGTTTAACTGGTAATGCCAATCTTATTTCGAAAGTGTACTTTCCACGCCTGATTATTCCAGCAAGTTCCATTATAACAAGTCTTGTTGACTTCGCAATTTCATTTGGTTTGCTGATTGGTATGATGGTGTTTTTTCAGTTTGTACCTGATATTAAAATTTTGTTGTTACCCGTTTTTATAGTATTGGCGTTGCTGGCAGCGTTTGGTACAGGTTTATACATCACAGCATTAAATGTCAAGTATCGCGACTTCAGGTATATCATTCCTTTTGTTATTCAAATTGGGTTGTACATTACACCGGTTGGTTTTACCAGTGATCGTGTAGGTGAGAAATGGAGAATACTATACTCCTTAAATCCAATGGTTGGTATAGTAGATGGTTTTCGCTGGAGCATTTTAAATGAACCTATATACTGGCCAGGCTTTTTGGCTTCAGTTTCTGTTACTATATTTTTTCTTTTTTTAGGCATCTGGTACTTTAGAAAAACCGAGAAAAGTTTTGCTGATAATATTTGAACTATGTCTCAACCGATTATAAAAGTAGAGGGATTATCAAAAAGCTTTGTGATATCTCATGAAGTGAAGGAGAGATATACTTCATTGGGAGAAGTGATAAGTCGTCGTGCAAAAAATATTTTGCGTGGACGCTCTTCAAAACCTGCTTCAGCCAACGAAGAGTTCTGGGCATTGAATGATGTTAATTTTGAAGTTCAGCGGGGTGATCGGGTTGGAATCATCGGGCGCAATGGAGCAGGAAAATCAACCTTGTTAAAAGTATTAAGTCGTATAACAGAACCCACTAAAGGGCGCATTGATATTGAAGGACGTGTAGCCAGCTTATTGGAAGTTGGTACAGGGTTTCATCCTGAACTTACAGGTCGTGAGAATATATTTTTGAATGGTGCCATTCTGGGCATGAGTCGTGCTGAGATACGAAACAAATTTGATGAGATTGTTGCCTTTGCAGAAGTTGAAAAGTTTTTAGACACACCTGTTAAGCGTTATAGCAGTGGTATGTATGTGCGGCTTGCCTTTGCCGTGGCTGCGCACCTTGAGCCTGAGATATTAATTGTTGATGAGGTGCTTGCCGTGGGTGATGCACAATTTCAGAAGAAGTGTCTTGGTAAAATGCAGGATGTTAGTCAGAATGAAGGACGAACTGTTTTGTTTGTAAGTCATAATATGGGCGTGATTGCTCAACTTTGTAATAAAGGTATTTTACTTAATAAAGGGATTGTAGAAAAAAGTGGCGAGATCAGCTCAATTATTGACTCCTATATTTCTGGAGGAAATAATAATGATGGGATGTATCTAATAAGTGAAACCAATCCAAGAAAGAAAAATTTCTTTACTAAAATCTTAACTGTAAACGATAGTCATGAATTATCCTCTGATTTTTCTTTTGATGAAAAAATAAATGTCTCTTTTGAATTTATGGCCGAAGAAGTGTTGCCAAATTTGAATATAGGAATTGTATTAAATGACAAGCTTCAACGAAAAGTATTTACTATTGTTAAACCATTAGAATTCTTCAAGAAGAATAGTTCGAATGTTTACAAAGGATTTGTAAGTCTTCCGGCTTCAATAATAGCACCAAATAATTATTCATTCAATTTTATTATTTGGATTAAAGATGTTATGATTTATGACTTCATAGAAAATATTTGTCCAATTAAAATACATGACAGTGGAACTGAACTTGCGATCTATGATGGCTATGATTATGGTTGTGTAATTGTAAATGCTAATTGGAGAAATGATTAAGTCCTTCTTAAAACGGATATGTTTTAAACTGTACTCCATTGGGAAGTATGAGGACTTAAGATTTGAGAGTATTAGACGGGCGACGTCTCTAAATAGCAGTGCTGTAATAGGAGAGAATACCATTATAAGTCCGGAAGCGAGAATTTATAATTATCAAAATATTAAATCTAAGATTAACATAGGCTCTAACTCCAGTATAATGGGTGAACTTTGTGTTTACAAACATGGTGGAGAATTGACAATGGGAGACTTTTGTTTTATTGGACCTAGAACTAGAGTTCAATCTTCAAAAAGAATCCTGATAGGAAGTAGAGTTTTGATCGCTCATGATGTTAATATCATGGATAATAATTCTCACCCAATAGATTCTAAAGAAAGACATCTCGATTTTGCCAGGTTTCTTAAATATGGTTTTGCTGAAAAAATAGATCTTAACGAAGCTGAGATAATCATTGAAGATGACGTTTGGATAGGATTCGGTTCAACTATTCTAAAGGGAGTAAAAATAGGGCGGGGTTCAATAATTGGTTCAAATACTGTAATTACCAAAGATGTTGAAGCGTTTTCCATGATGGTTGGAAATCCTGCCAGATTGATTAAGCAAACTACATAGTAATGGCAATGAGGAATTTTTTAAAAACTATATTCTATTCTCTAGCCTATCGGTTTTATAGTGCGGGACAAGAGTTGTTTTTAAAAAAGCGTGATATGACCTTGCGCAACAAGGTAAAGGTTGGAGAGAAATCACTTTTTTATAGCACAACAGATATTGTTAATCTATCCAATAAACCTGAGAATATTGAAATAGGAAAAAATTGTCACATCTACGGTCTTTTAATTGTTTATGGCTATAGCGGATCGATAAAAATTGGAGATAACTGTTCGTTAAGTGAATATTCGAGAATTGTTTCAGGAAAGAAAGTTACAATTGGTAGTCGTGTGATGATTGCTCACAACGTAAATATTCTGGATAATAATTCCCATCCTATTGACGCCAGAATGCGGCACGAGGATTTTATAAATGCATACTCCATTGGAATGCAAGAGTATGACCTGTCTGCAAAAGAAATAGTTATTGAAGATGATGTTTGGATTGGATTTAATTCAATCATAATGAAGGGTGTTAAAATTGGTAAAGGTGCAATAATAGGTGCTGGCTCTGTGGTAACTAAAGATGTTGAACCTTGGACTGTTAATGCAGGCAATCCCCTGCGCTGCCTGAGAAAACTTGAACCTGTAGATGTTGAAATCAAGAAACATAGTTAAGATACTTTGAGAACATTAATACTAGGATCAGAAGGTTTTATAGGAGGTCACTTTGTTGAATATTTCCTGGCACGTAACTCTGCTGTTTCGGGTATCGATTTGTTTGAACAACCAACGAGGCGCTATCTCTATACCAAGGTATCAAGGTTATCACCTGAGCTTGATGAGCTTTTTGAGAAAAATACTTTTGATGCTGTAATTAATGCAGCAGGTAGTGGTAATGTTCCCTATTCCATGTCTCATCCTGTTATTGATTTTGAAGCTAATAGTCTGGATACCATTCGTGTTCTTGAATCTATTCGCAAGCATCAGAAGGCATGTAAGTATATTCATATTTCAAGTGCAGCAGTTTATGGTAATCCGGTTCAATTGCCGGTAAGGGAAGACGATGCTACTATGCCACTTTCACCTTATGGCTGGCATAAGCTTATTGCAGAACATATCTGTAGGGAATACAGCACTGTTTACAATCTGCCTATTGCTATTATCAGACCATTTTCTGTCTATGGTACCGGGTTAAAGAAACAACTCTTCTGGGATCTGTTTCAGAAAATTAAGAACTGTAACGGAAGTGTGGAGTTGTATGGTACAGGTAAAGAAAGCCGGGATTTTATTCATGTGAAAGATTTGGTTAAAGCTGTCGCTTTAATTTTAGAAAAAGGATCATTAACGGGTGAAGTTTATAACTTGGCCTCAGGGGAAGAAACCACTATTTCGAATGTTGTGAAGATGTTCGTTTCTACTTTGAAAGAGCCCCCTATTTATTCTTTTAATGGAATAGTCCGTGCCGGAGATCCTTTGAACTGGTGTGCTGATATGAGTAAACTCCAAGAATTGAACTTTGTTCCTGATTATAAAATAAACGATGGTATGCAGGAGATTTCAACCTGGTTACAATCATTATAATTGTTTAAAGAAAAAATGCGTGATATAAAAAAAATAGCATTAATGGCTGTTGGCGATGCAGGCTGGCAAGGAGGTATTCAATATATTCTCAATATTCTTAATGCGTTAAATGCAATAGGTTCAGAAAAAAAACTTGAGGTTTATCTGTTTAAGTACCCCAAACAAGAATTTTTT
>DATCRE010000170.1:0-2120 GCA_036569145.1 Cyclobacteriaceae bacterium | reverse complement strand
CTTCCTGTACTATGCACCCGGCGCAGGCCATGCACCACATCACGTAACAAAAGAATGGTCAGACAAATACAAAGGTAAGTTTGATTCAGGATGGGATAAATATCGTGAACAAGTTTTAGCTCAACAGATTAAACTTGGTATCGTTCCGAAGGGAACTGTTCTTCCTCCAAGAAATCCAGGTATCAAAGATTGGGAAATACTTTCTGCTAATGAAAAGAAACTGTATGCGCGTTTCATGGAAGTGTATGCAGGCTTTGTTTCAGAAACTGATTATGAAATTGGACGTGTTATCAATTACCTGAAGAAAATCAATCAGCTGGACAACACATTAATCTTTATTTCTGTTGGTGATAACGGTGCGAGTAAGGAAGGAACATTTGTTGGTGTTGTAAATACGAACGATCCAGCTCAAACAGAAGAGCAACGTCTTCAGCAAAATATTGCTGATATAGATTTGATTGGAACAGAAGCATCGCGTCCCAATTATCCATTAGGTTGGGCGATGGCTGCCAACACACCTTACAAATACTGGAAGCAAGATGCTAATTCAGAAGGTGGCACACGCAATCCACTGATTGTTTTCTATCCTAAAGGAATTAAAGAGAAAGGTGGTATTCGTAATCAGTATGCTCATCTTATTGATATACTTCCTACTACCATTGAGTTAACAGGCGCTAAGATCCCTTCCATCATAAATGGTTACAGACAAGAACCAATTGAAGGAACCAGTCTTGCCTATAGCATCAACAACCAGGGAGCTGCTTCACGACATCTTGTTCAGCATTATGAAATCATGGGTTCACGTGCTATTTACAAAGACGGATGGAAAGCAGGTACACTTCATAAAAAAGGTGAAGATTTCAGCAAAGACAAATGGGAGTTATACAATCTGACAACGGATTATAACGAGCTTCATGATCTTGCTTCTACTAATCCTGATAAATTAAAAGAGTTACAAGACCTGTTTGATAGTGAAGCTCTGAAGTATAATATCTATCCATTAAAAGATGGCACAGAGAAACAACTTGATTATGCATCGCTTTATTTGAACAACAACGCATCGCGTACTGTATTTTATCCAGAGGCATCCCAGGTGTTTGGTGTGGCCAGTCCGATAACGCCATATAAATCTTATACTATTACAGCCGATGCTGAAATTCAAAAAGGTAATGAGGGAGTTCTCTTTGCGTTAGGTGGTCGCTTTGGTGGTATTAGTCTTTTTGTTAAAGAAGGAAAACTTTATGCAGCGAACAACACGGGCACAAAACTTACTCATCTTGTTTCAAGCAAACCATTGCCTGTAGGTAAAGTTGTTGTGAAATATGTGTTGAATTATAAAGATGCTAAAGAACCTAATGATGCTGCGGGAACGCAGGAACTTTACATCAACGATACGAAAGTAGCAGAGGCTCCTATTGTTAAAGCACAGGCAAACATTCGCACCGGAGATGAGATCAACGTTGGTAAGGATTTGATTACACAGGTTTCTGATAAGTACAAAGGTACTTTTGCCTTCACAGGTAAGATCGGTAGTGTAGTGATAGATAATACAACGGCAGTTCCCACAGCAATAGGTAGCAACTAATAACTGATGGCTATTCACTAATCAACTAATGACTAATTACGATTTCGGATTTACGAAGTACGAATGACCGTCGATTAACAGATACTATCGACCTTTCACTATGGATTAAATAGCGAATTACTAATAAAAAACAAGATGACACTTTCAGATATAACACTTTTAGCGAAGAAGATTTTCGTTGGTATTGTTGTAACACTCGTTCCCTTTCTGATTTTGTTCGGAGGGCTATGGTTGATTCAACGAATTCTTAATTAGAAGATGGGCTTGAGCCTCAACGTAAACAACAATTACATTATGAAAATAGAACCGAAAATAGCACGTCGCATTGTGAGGAATGTGGTGGTAAGTTTATTCATCTATGCATTGCCTATTGTGCTGATGTTGCTGACTTTTTATTTCAATGGTGAGCGTCCGTGGAGAAAGCAAATCAATACAGCTGCTCAAACTCAATCTGATAAAAAATAAGTATACTCTTAACTGTTATAAGTATGATTAAGTTTCTCGAATCTGTTTTTGAAAACCTGAGCACCTGGGG